>JAFGTC010000268.1 GCA_016934335.1 Candidatus Omnitrophota bacterium
AGATTAATCATCTTCAAAAATAAAGAAATTATTCAGAAAATCACCTCGTGAGATTTCATTCCTCGAGGCATTTTGCAAGAAGCTCAAGTGTATCTTTTTGTTCGAGAAAAAGTTCTGAGGAAATTCCATAGGCGTCGTAGCCTTCCGTGAAAAAGCGCGCATATCGCTGCGCTTGCTTTTCGTCGGCTTTCGATTCGCAAAAGCGGCGGATTTCCAACACGATCGTTTTGAGTTTTTTTTCAGCAGCCATGATACGCCTCAGATTTTTCTCCCCCAAAAGTACAATAGAATAGTTCCGCCAAGGATCGAAGCGGATTTTATCGACGCGGATTTTACCGACAAATGGTTCGAAGAAGTCCGGATTTAGAAAAGCCTGTGCTTTAATAGATCGATGATAGTACCATTTTAATAGGTTCATTTAAAGGAATTTATCGTTGAAGCGATACAAAATATTATTTTTCTGTACTGCGTTGATTCCGGCGCTGCTCTTATTCTGGCGGCTGTGGAAATATGATTTCGGTCTTGTGGACGATGCCTATATCCCGATGACCTATGCTCGTAATATAGCGCAAGGGCATGGAATCGTCTTCTATCCCGGCGGTGAACGCATCGAAGGCTATACAAGTCCGTCTTGGGTGGGATGGTTGACCCTGGCGGCGTTAGGCGGCGCTTCCCTGCCCTGGGCTTCTCAAGTTACCAGTCTAATATTCGCTTTGTTTCTTATATTCTTGAGCGTCGTTGTTTATCGAAATTTCTACCATTCCGCCAAAGATGAGACAAACTTTATGGGGTTGTTTTGGCCTCTGGCGGCGGGCATTGCGGTAGTAAGCGACGTTTCGCTGGCGGCGTATTCGGTTTCGGGGATGGAGGCGACCGCCTATTCGTTTTTATTATTATGGCTGGCTTATGAGCTGATTCGCCGGCAGAGCGACGTCAAAGTCTGCCTGCTCATGCTGATTGCATCGTTAACCCGGCCTGAGAGCCCCGCGTTTTGGCTTCTGTGCCTGGGATACTGGCTGGCCGCCAAGCGATTATCGAAATCGCGGCTCATCCTGTTTATTGTTTCTGTTATAGTTCCCTTTTGTTTGTTCATAGGATTTCGCGTTTTTTACTTCGGCCAGCTGCTCCCTAATACTTTTTACGCCAAGCATAATTTCGGAGGCTTGGATCTGATTTGGCGAGGGTGGGAATATACCTATCATTTCTTTCGACCAAGACCTTTGTTTTTGTTCGCCGTCATTGGACTTTTGCTGGAAAAAAAAGAAATGAGGATGCCAAGCATTTGGATTTTCTTATTTGGACTTTTGCATGTGTTTCTCGTTACTCTTGAAGGCGGCGACCATTTTACTTTGCATCGCTTCATGATCCCCGCGGTTGCATTTTTCTCGATTCTCAGCGTTCGAGGGATTTATTTATGCGCCGAGCGATTGTTGGAAGAACGGAGGAAGAAAATGCAAGGTCTGCCGCGCATGATTATGAACGGCGCGGCGGCGCTGTTCGTATTGATCATGATTCCTGCGCACGGCGCGCAGCTGCGCGATTACAGCGTCGATACGCCCTGCCACTTCGCCCAGGGTCTCAATTATCACCTCTCTGTTGTAAAGTGGACGCGCAGCTGGGTGAAAGTCGGACAATGGCTGAAAGAAAAATATCCGCCGGATGCGCTGATCGCAGTCATCAACGCGGGAGCAATCCCTTATGCCTGCGAACTACGCTGCCTCGATATGCTTGGACTGAACGACAGCGTTATCGCACACACGCCGGTTCAATATGAGAATTTGTGCCTTCCCGGCCACGACAAAAGCAATTCGGGGTATGTGCTCGAGCAAAAGCCTCAACTCATTCAACTGTTCCCCCTTCTGTTTTTCTCTTCTAAACCGTATCCTGAAAATGAGTTGGAAGATATGATCACATATCCCGCTCAAATCGATATGTGGCAGGAAAAACGCTTTCACGAAGAATACGAATATCGAACCGAAGAAACCCGGTTTGGGTTTATTTCTTATTTCGAACGCCGGGATAATGTTGACGGATAAACCTTACTATACTTTTGGAAATTATTTGAAAGAACGCTTTGGCTGCCGCGTTCATAAAGTGGCGATCGACGCGGGTTTTACCTGTCCCAATTTGGATGGGATCAAAGGGAAAGGCGGCTGCACGTATTGCAATAACGAAGGATTTAGTTATAACAGCCGCATCTTACCGCGCCCGATCTCCGAACAGATTGACGAAGGAATCGAATTCAATCGCCGCCGCTTCAAGGCAAAGAAATTTTTGGCTTATTTTCAAGCTCATACCAACACCTATGCGCCCGTCAATCATCTCAAAAAAATATACGACGAGATTCTTCCTTATGAGGATATCGTTTCATTTGCGGTTGGGACGAGGCCTGATTGTATTTCTTTAAAATCATTAGATTTACTAGAGTCTTATTCAGAACGTTTCGAGGTTTGGGTCGAATACGGTCTGCAGTCCAGCCACAATCGCACGCTGCAGCGAGTTAATCGCTGCGATACATATGAACGTTTTTTGTGGGCCATAGACGCGACCTCGAAGCGCAATTTGAAAGTTTGCGTTCACGTGATTCTCGGTCTGCCAGGTGAGACGCGGGAGGATATGATGGAAACCGCGGAGCGCTTGGCCCCCCTTCCCTTTCACAGCATCAAAGTCCATCTTCTGCATATCATGAAGAATACCCCCATGGAGCGCGAGTACAATGAAGGCCTCGCTCCCATGTTCACTATGCAGGAATACGCCCGCGTTGTCTGCGATTTTCTTGAGCGGCTGCCCGCCGATATCAGCATCCAGCGCTTGACGGCTGACGCTCCGCCGGATGTTCTGGTAGCGCCCAAATGGTGTTTGGAACGTCAGGCCGTATATCAGGCCATCGAAGATGAATTCGCTCGCCGGGGAACGCGGCAAGGATCGCTCGCTCCACCCGATATTCGGGAAAACCTTTCCTGGCGCGAACAGGCCCGCCAAATTGCGCCCATGCCGGTCGTGGAAGTATCCCGCATGGCGTCTTGAACAACCCATTGCAACTCGATTGGCATAAAAACTATATGATTGGGGAATGATCATGATTTTTGACGAGATTAGTTATTGGGAAAATTACGCTTTCGGGCAGGCTTGGGAGAAGGCGTTTGCGTTTTTGAAGAGCCTTTCTCCTGAGGCGGAGGAGAAGGAATATCCGATCGATGGAGATGATATTTTTGCGCGCGTGATGAGTTATGAGACGAAGCCCCGCGAGGAAGCCGACCTGGAGGCGCATATGAAATATGTGGATATTCAAACAGTGCTCTCCGGTTCGGAAGGGATGGAATGGGCGCCGACTCCTCAACCGGAATTAAAAGGCCCCTATGATGAGGATAATGACATCATGTTTTTTCATCGATCTCCGAATCCGCCGGGGCGCATTATTGTGCAGCCAGGTTTATTCGCCGCATTTTTCCCTCAAGACGCCCATATGCCGCAACTCATCGCTGCCGGTGACAAGCCCGAGCGCGTAAAGAAGGTAGTCATAAAAATTCGCCGGAGTTTGTTGAAATAAAATTTGAGCAATTAAAAAAAGGTTTGACGTTAATCTTTTGAATTTTCAACTGAAAACAATAAACATGCTATTAAGAAAGTAAAAGGGACGCGGCCGAAGCTGCGTCCCTTTTAAATGGAACTGTTTGAATTTGACGTTAATTATATGTCAACCCAGGCATTTTTGTTTGCATTACTTTCCACGACTTTGGTAATGAAATAAATGCCAAAGCGGCCGTCGTCGACGGTGGCGTATTTCGAGCCGTCGGCTTCTTTGTACGTTCCCGCCTGATAAGCGCGGACATCGGCTTCGAAGCAGCGGTGCAATCGCGCGAAAGCATCGTGGAACGCTTCAGGGTGTCCGGCGGGGATGGTCGGTTCGGCCATAAGATCTTCCGGCAGATCGCCCAAGAAGCCGTCATTAGCTGAAACGGCGCCTCGGAAATAAACGCGATCGGGCTGACCGTTCAGGCGGATTTCGACTTTTTCCGGTTCTTCCTGACGCCAGATCAAAGATCCCTTGGTCCCGCAGACTTCGATGCCCAAATCGTTGAGATGGCCGACGCAGATTTGGGATGTGCGAACCATGGCGCGACCTCCGTTGTTGAGTTGAGCATAAACAGTGAAATGATCGTCCAATTGGCGTCCGGAGACGAAGGTTTCCATGTATCCGCATATCTTGACCGGTTCGAGTCCCGTCACATAGCGAAGCTGCATCATGGCGTGAGTGCCGATGTCGCCGCCGCAGCCGCTGGCGCCGGAGCGTTTGGGATCGACGCGCCATTCCGCCTGCATATTTCCGGTATCTTCCGTACGTTCGGAGAGCCAGCCTTGGATATAGTAGGCGTCCACCCAGCGAATGTCGCCCAGAAGGCCGGAGCGCACGATATGGCGTGAGAATCGGCTGCTCCAATGACCTAGATAGGTATGAGCCGTGCAGAATGGAATGTTCTTTTCCTTACAAATTTTCACCAACTGGTCGGATTGCTCCAGGGTAACGGTCAGCGGTTTTTCGCAAAAAACGGGAATTCCTTTTTCCAGCGCTTTTTTGGCGGGATCGAAATGGACGTGGTTCGGCGTGACGATGAGAGCGTAATCGATCCGTTCGCCGACCGGCTTTTTGCATTCTTCTTCGAGCATTTCGTCGTAGCTGGTATATCCCTTTATGGGATAAGCCCAATTTTCCGCTTCGCTCAAGGCGATTTTGGGATCGGGGTGCAGCGCGCCGCATGTGACTCTGCGCGTCCCGTCAAAAAAGATGGCTTTTTGGTGAGGATTGACGATGAACGCTCCGCCGCCGCCTCCAACCAATCCTACGTTTAATGGCCGATTTGCCATAATCATACTCCTTTCCAATTCAATATTGATTCAAAAATGTTCTTCCCTAGAGTAATGTAACAGTACTATATGCTAATGATTCCGGTTCCAGAAAGATAGGTTTCAAGACCTATGTTAAAGCACTTTCTTTAAATTCAGAGAAATCTTCCGGCATGGAAGGCATTGATAAAATTAGATATCTGTAAAATATTCCGCCCAACTCATTGAATGGTAAAACGATTGAACGATTGAATGGCGTCGTAAAAATCATTTTTGAATTGTCTATCCAATAAAACGCCGAGATGTCCGCCATATCGATACAAAAACAGAGATTCGTCGGTCATCGTCTCGCAAAGGAACTGAACGGATTGGCGGCTTATCATAGGATCATCCTGAGTGTGAAACAGAGTGATGGATTTCGAGTTTGACAGCGTATCTTGAATGGCATACAAACTTGTTTCATAAAGCAGATCTTCGAACGTTTTCGATTGAAAGGAGTGATCTTGAGCGTATTGTTGATAGTAGCGGAAGACCACCTCTCTCGCGTAATCCTGCAGAGTCATTTGGTTGGCTTCGTCGTACCCGTTTTGTTTATGGAAAAAACTGCTTTGATTCGACAGCACTCCCATATCCAATTGCTCCTGGCTGACAACGATGAATTCCGCCACGCCGCGTTTGAGAGAGTATCCTACGGCCAGCGCCGCTTCTTGCGGCATGAGATTGATTTGCCTTTCATGGCTGCTGTGTTGAAACATTTCATATAGATTTAAAAAACTGAGAGATTCATTCCATCGATCCGGCCCCAGAGAGCGAAGATAGCGCAGAGAATCGGCGTACATATTATCAAGGCGGGTAAACGTCTCTTGAATAGCCACCGGGGGATTTACGGCATAGTAATGATCAAAGCCGATCAAGGGTTCCTTTCGTTCGTGATCAGCGATGAACAATGTATTGATCGCCCCTAAGGAAAGGCCTGTTAAAGTTTTGAAGGTGAATTTTTTGTTTTCGTCCTCTTCCAAGGATTGAATAATACGGGAAATGAGAAGACGCAGGTCTTTGGAATTATCGGGAATATAGCCCGGCGCCGGCGCAGACGAAACCGATTGAACGAACGTCCATTTCATCGGCGATGAGACTTGGACGACGGAATATCCTTTCAAGTAAAAGACTTTAGCGAGATTAGCGGTGACGGCATCGCGGCAGGAGCCATTGAAGCCGGGCACGAGGACGGCCAGGGCGGAGCTCTTTTTATTCCTCCAATAACTATAACGGTAATTCGGCCGATCTTCGTCCATGCGAATCCATCGAGAACGGGATTTTTGGATGAACGCATACCCGCTGTTCGATACATTCATGCTGGTTAAAGTTGCCATGAATGGCTCTTTAATCGGGTAATCTTGGTTATCGATTTCTTTGCAAAAGGAAGCCTGCGCCGTGCAAACGACAAAAACGCCGGCAAACAGAAATATAATTGAATTTTTATGGATTGTCGTCATTTTAAAACCTGCACCTCGCGATAAGCATAATATAAATCGCGCACAATCAAGTATGGATCGAATTCCTGATCCACCATTCGTTCGTATTCCCGGACGCTCATGACTTGATCGTTGAATTGAATAAAGGCCTGCGCTCCACGAATCGCATCTTCGTTAATGAATTGGATGTACGTTTTTCCATCAGTCGCCACATCGAAGATCAAGCCGACAGAATCTCGCCCCGACGTGGGACCCAGGAGAGGCAGAACCAAATAGAATCCATGATCCAAGCCGTAGGTCGCCAACGCCTGACCGAAATCCTCATGGTCGGGATCGAATCCAAGGTTGGTCGCCGGATCGAACAAGCCGCCTACGCCGACCGTTGAATTAATTACGAAGCGATTGAGTTCTTGAACGGATTTTCCAAATTTCCCTTGAAAAATTGCGCTTAGAAAATATCGTGGGAACGCCAAATTATCAAGAAAATTGTGAAACCGATCCCGGATGACGCGCGGCACCAAAAACTCATACACTTTGCCGGCCGGAGATATGCCGTATCGGTAAATCTTATCGTTGAAATAAAAGGTCGCCCGATTGATCGGCTCGTAAGGATCGTTGATGGTTCTGATCTGAGGAACCGATTCGATGGAATCGCTTTGATCCCCCGTCTGTTGATCCGCTGGATTATCCCCCGGGGTGATGTTGTCGTAATAAACCGTCACATGATCCGGCGGGGGAATTAAATGTTCCGGCGGAGACAAATCGGTTCTTTGGTTGGAGCAGGCGGACAACGATGCGAAAAGAAATGGGATGCAAAAAAGAATTACCTTTTTTCTCATTTTTTTACAATCCATATAGTATATTATTAATGACAAAAGCAATAAAAATCTCTAGCGATTTTTATTCTTGTCATTGTATCAATATTGAGGGTGAATTTTAATCCCATCATGAATGATATATTAATTTCATTAGAGATCTTCCATGCATCTCGTTGTGAATTCACATTCTGTATCTTCGCCATTTTTCTCTGACGTCAATCTCCCTGCTGGCCTGTATCGAATTTTTTTTCCTTCTCTTCATTAAAAATCAAAGAGACTATAATCGCAATTCATCGTTGGGAATATGGTAAAATTCATTTTTTTACTTGTGCTCCATCCATGGAACGAAGCGCGTTTCGGGAATAACATTTCAGTGATTGGACGCCGCAGCGTTTGCCTTCTGGTTCGATCAATTATAATTCTGTCAAAAGAATCAACCGTTTTACAGGGAGAATAACGAATGTCTTCAAATAATCCATACGTAATCGATGCCACCCTTGAAACCTTTGAATCGGAAGTCTTGCAAGCGCCGGATAATGTGACGGTTTTGGCGGATTTCTGGGCGCCGTGGTGCGCTCCATGCCGGCAATTAGGGCCGGTGCTGGAAAAGTTGGCGGCTTCTTATTCTGGGCGAGTAAAAATCGTTAAAATCAATACGGATGAAAATGAAGAGTTAAGCATGCATTTTGGAATTCAAGGAATTCCCGCCGTCAAAGTATTTCAACAAGGAAAGTTGATTCATGAATTCACCGGCGCTCTCCCGGAATTTCAAATTCGTCAAATTCTCGACCAATTCGTATCCAGCGAAACAGATGACATCGCTTCTCAAGGGCTGGAATGGTTAAAAGAGGGGCAAACCGAAAAAGCCAAACAATGCTTTGAAAACGCTTTCACGATTGATCCTGACAATAAGAAGGCAATGTTAGGATTAGCCCAAATCGCTGTTCAGGAAGGCGATTGGGAGAAAGCAGAGCATATGGCCGGCGCTATTGAAATCACGGATCAAGAATATGAGGAGGCGCAGGGGATCGTGAATCGCCTGGAGTTTGTGAAAGAAAGCAAGGCGTCGGGCGGAAGTGAGGCATGCGCGGAGCGCCTTCGCGACGATGAGTGCAATCTCGATGTTCGCTACGCTTTGGCCTGTTGTCTGGCGGCTGAACAAAAATATCAGGAATCGCTCGAAGAATTTTTGGCCGTCATCAAAAAAAATAAGAATTATAGAGACGGGGCGGCGAAAAGGGCGATGGTGAAAGTTTTTTCGATCATCGGCCAACGCAGTGCGCTGGCTGACGAATATCGGGATAAGTTAGAGTGGATTCTATATTGACGATCAATGATATTGACAGTAATGAAGGGCGCACGATTTGTGGATTGTGCGCCCTTCGATTTTCCAAATTAGTGGAGATAGTCAGTTTTTTTATCCAGCGATGCTGGGGAGAAAATTGCCGCTCTTGCTCTTGCGATTGGTGCGAGTGTCGACTTTCCCATAAGGCACATCCAGATACGCGGATGCAATAAATACATCGTCTTTGGAAAATCCCAGCGCTTCGTAGGAAGTGCGCAGAATTTCCAGCGTTTCATCGACGGTGCGCCGATTGGGGAAGATGTCTTCCTGCTTCAGGCATTCATTAATCAGATCCTGCTTGTTTAAAACGTAACTTTCTTCGATGAAGACTTCGGCTACGCCAAGCAGGCGGTTGCGGGTTACCGCATCCTCTTCGCACATCACCGCTTCCCGGAGAGGACGGAGAATTTTGATGCGTCCTTCCTTGGTTTGGGGATCGCTTTTGCGGGCGATGTCCGCATCGGTGGAATCGCGCGCCTGCTGCAAAAGATACTGTAGATCTTTTTCCGTTAGAGGCTGTCGGCGGCGTGCGGTTCGCTCCAACGCCATCTCCGTGGCTCGGCGCAATAGGATCGGACTGATGCGCTGGCCGTGAGTCCGTTTGTACAATAATCGGTATCCACGTGTGACTGACCGCATATACACAACCGCTTCATTAAGCGTCAGAGCGGGTTGACGATTAACAAAACGTCGAGCGGTTTCCGGGGCCATGCCCCATTCCTGTACCAGATGATTTTCGATGGCTTCACGGATGCTTTTTGAGTTTACCTCATTTTTTTTCTGGACAGTATCCATCGGCTGCGACCTTTTCTTCCGCTAATCGATGCATCCTTCGAGAGAGAAGATGCGAGGGAAAAGCAAAAGATTCTCCTTTCGTATCGTGTGGGGTATCTATCTAATAATTAATAAAACTCAAAATTCCAGATAGCCTTCAATGTTATGCCGATATACAGAGAGACTTGTTTCATATTTCAGAAGCCTCTCCGCGACGACAGCTACGGAACGTTTGACGCCACATGTTTTGATTGGATCTGTGGATGGATCAAGTCGAACAGTCAGCTGGCTCCTCGCATCGTTTCTCGCCACAACTATATAGAAAATCTGTGGATGATCTTCTTCGATAACCACAGCCGACGCCAAGGCTCGGTTGCCTCTGCGCTCTATATAGATATCATCAATCTTGACACGCCATGCGTCTCGATTTTCAACGATAGGAACCAGGGCTTGACAAAGATTAACGCTCGATGCATCCCCGGTTAAAACTACGTGAGGCAAACGTTTGTTCCTTCCCAGTAAAGGGTTTCACCTTGACGCACTTATGGATGCAATGAATTAGTGACGTCCAAATGGCAGGAGCCATTCTGTCGAAATGTCTAATATGGCAATTAAACGAAAATCCATCGGTGCGCGTCATGAAAGATGAAAAACCCGTAATGCGTTTTAATTGTTCATTAAATGTTAATTCCAACGTAATAGTGTATACATATAAAAGAAAACGTCAAGAGATTTTTTTTAAATGCAACAATTAACCAGGGGAAAAGACCTATATTCATTTTGAAGTAAATTAATATAAGATAATAAAATCAAGTATATTAAACTAAAAAATAGTACTGCTTTTTAGCCAAAATAAATCGATCTTTCCATGAAAATTTTTCTTTTTCGCATTGCAATTTTTCTGAAAAATCTGGACAGATCATGACAAGAGAAGACAATGCGAACCAATGGGATATGAAATCATCCCACTGAATCCCTATTCAAAGATCATTTTTTTACGTTTTTTTTCGCATTTATCAGGATATTACTCTAAAAATATTACGTGCATGTGTTCGATTTTGCATTGAAAAAACGTTCATGCTAATAAAAACGTAACGTATTGATTTATTCAAATCATCAAGTTTCTATCCTTAACAGATTATTTCGAGCCGCTTGGAACAATCCAGCGAAATATCATTCGTTCAAGACTACCGGCGAGGGGAAATAAAAATACAATACACAATATATATTCAATGGAATTCCAGAAAGAAAACAAGTATGTCTACATCAACGAAATCAATCTCATCGGTATACGGCCCTGTTCCATCCTGGAGAGTTGGCCAATCTCTGGGAATCGATCTCATTTGTGAAACGTCCGTATGTTCGTTCAATTGCGCCTACTGTCAGTTGGGATCCATACAGATTATTACCAACCAGCGGAAACTATTTATTTCTACAGAGAAAGTCATCCAAGATTTCAAGGAAAGTGATTGGAAAAAGTCGGATATTATAACGTACAGTGGAAGCGGGGAGCCGACCCTGGCGACAAACTTGGGTGATGTCGCTCGTAAAATCAGAAAAATTACCGAGATTCCCCAATTAGTGCTTACGAATGGTACGCAATTAAACAATCCTGAAGTGATCTCCGATTTGAGGCATGTTCAACGAGTCTATGTGAAATTGGACGCCGCCAGCGAAAAAGTTTTCCAGCGGGTAAATCGGCCGGTCGATGGCGTAACTCTTGCGAATATCGTTCAATGGACAAAAGATTTCAAAAAAAGATACTCGGGATTTTTGGGCATACAAATTATGTTTTTGCCGATGAATCGCAGCGAAGTGGAAGGTATTTCAGAAATTCTTCAAGAAATCGGTCCCGATGAGGTTCAACTCAACACCCCTACCCGCCCCTATCCGAGATCATGGCATATCGCCTCGCGCGGGGGGCACAGCGAAGAACTTCGGCCGTATGAATCGGTTCCATTGCGGGCGGTTACTCTCGAAGATGCTGAAGAGATCGAAAGGGCGCTTCGCGAGAAGACCGGATTAAAAATCCTTTCTGTCTATCAGAAAAAATAAAACTTATTCTCAAAAAATGGCGGAATTCAATTCACCTTCTTCTCTTTTTCTGCATAATGGAGAAAACCAGAGATTTGTTGAATGTCTCAAGTTCAAGGTGGAGAATTCAGCTATGTCAACCGAAATATCCAAACAAGGCCATTTTTTTCCTCGGCGGCGTTTTTTAACGGGCGCCGCCAACGCCTCGCTCAGCTCGATTCTATTATCCTGCCAAACGGCGCCAAGATTGTCAAATCGTGAAATGATCCCGAAGGGCCCCGGTTCAACCTACAAGCCTCGATTGAAAGCGGCGTTTGTCCGGCGAAAAGAGCCTTACGGCATGTGGTGGCCGGGCGAGATTTACGACGGCGAGGCCGCCGAGGCGATGTACCGGAAGGAAATAGTACAAACGGCGGCCGATTTGAATATGAGCCTGGATGTTTTGCCTCAGCCGATCCATTCCCTGGAGGAGGCCAATCAATGGATTGAGGGCGCCAAGAAAGCTCAGCCGGACGGGATCCTGCTTGTCATGCTGGATCGGCAGCAGCACAGTTGGCCGACAGCGCAAAAGACCGTCGAAAGCGGGATTCCCACCGTGATTTTCTCTCCCGTAGGAACATCCTTCACTACCAACACCAGCCATTTTGCCGGAAAACAAGGCGCGTTTGTCTGTTCTACCAGCGATTTCCGGCAAGCGGCTTACGGCATGAAGATGATCAAGGCGCATGCCAAACTGCGCGAAACGCGATATGTCGTGATCAAGGGCGAGGAGCGGAAAGATTCGAGAATTTTCCAGATCGGCACGCGTCTCCGGCAGATTCCCGCTGCGACATTCGCCGAAATCTACAATCAAACGCCGACGACGGAAGAGATAACGCGCATTGCCAACGAATATTGGAAAAATGCGACTAAAATTCATGGCGTCACACGGCAGGACGTGATCAACGGCGTAAAAAGTTACGTCACAGCGCGCACCATACTCGAACGCGAAGAAGCGGACGCTATTACGATGGATTGCCTGGGAGCGCTGCATGACAAGCCCATCAGTCTGCCCTGCATATCCTGGTCGCGCATGCTCGATCAGGGGATTCCCGCGGCCTGCGAAGCGGATATCGGCGCTTCGGTCACGCACGCGCTGGTTCAATATCTGTTCGATCGCCCAGGATTTCAACAAGATCCGGTCGCGGAGACATCCGTCTGCGGGCTCATCGGCGCCCATTGCACGTGCCCCACGCGATTGAATGGATTTGCGCAACCGCCGGAGCCCTATCATCTTTCGCATCACCACGGCAACCGCGACGCTGTTCCCGTACCTCATTGGAAGCCGGGCGCCCGCGCGACAGTGGCGTGCATTCAATTGAGTTCGAAACCGGATCAAGCGCATAAGATGATCATCTCGTCGGGTGAGGTGATGAAGAACATTTCGGTTCCGCCGGCGGGCGGCTGCGTGGTGTCAGTGCTTCTAAAATTGGACGGCGTAGAGGATTATCTCGATTATCCGGGATTTCATCAAATATTCTTTTATGGAGATTTCAAAAACGAACTGCGCTGGTATTGCGATTTATTCGGCATCGAACCGGTTGTCGTGTAAATCAATAATTCTGCAGAGCGAATGCAATATTTTTCTGCAGCGTGATGGATTGTCGAGCGGGAGAATGTCAGATCATTCTCCCGCCATGAATTTTTGGGTGAGCGCGGAGACTTGATCGGTGATTTGACGAGCCAAATCAAGAGCGCGAACGCCATCGCGGCCGGTGACGACTGGCGTTGTTCCCTTTTCAACGGAAGAAATAAACGAACCGATTTCCGCCGCCAGCGGTTCTTCATGCGATAACGCCGGATTTTCCTGTTCGATGGAAATTTCTCCGCCGCCGTTATGCACTTTGCGATAGATTTGGATATTGGGCCTCATTAAATCGATGGAGATATAGGTATCACGTTGGAAAAAGCGGATTTTCCGCTGCTGCTCCGGAGTAACTCGACTCACGGTCACATTGGCGGTGCAGCCCGATTTGAAGCGAATGCGCGCATTGGCGATGTCTTCTTGAGGCGTCAATATAGGAACGCCCACAGCATCGATGAAATCCACCTCATTACCAACCAGTGACATGATCAAATCCAGATCGTGTATCATTAAATCCAACACGACGCCCACGTCTTTAACCCGCGGAGTGGGAGGCCCCAAGCGGTGCGATTCAATGAAAAGAGGCTTATTTAAATAATCGCCCAGAGCCAGCATGGCCGGATTGAAGCGTTCGATATGGCCGACTTGAATCGCAACGCCTTTATCTTCGGCGAGATGCACAATTTTTCGGCCTTCCTCGACGGTCATCGCGATCGGCTTTTCAATTAAGACCGAAGCGCCTCGCTCGATTAACTGCGTGGCTATTTCAAAATGAGCGACGGTCGGGACCACGACGCTGGCGAGATGAATCGGTTCGCCGATCTCGTCCAACGAGGCGGCGGCTTGGCAATTCCATTTTTGAGCGTGCTCGGTCCGGGCTTTTTCATCAATATCGACGACAGCCGCCAAGCGAATTTTGGGGTGATTGGCATAAATGCGCGCGTGATGCCGCCCCAACGATCCGACTCCAACAACTACTGCATTCAATTGATCCGTCATCATGAAATCCGTTCTAGGTAAGTTCCATTCGATAATCCTAGCAGTTTCATCCCTAGAACGAAAAGGCTTCTACATCATCGAAAATGGTTTTCACTCCGTCTATTCTTTCTAAAAGACGCGTTTCTGAAGAAATGTGATTCGCATCAATGCGATAAAATCGGTTCTATTTCATCTTGGCTTCGCTTAAATAAACAGTACAATCTGTAAAAAGAAAGTTTTGCATGATCGCAGAAAATTATGAAACACGGCTTTTTACGACGCATACTGGCTCGCGCAGATAAGATCGACAAGGAGCAGATCGTCGATTACATGCGGGAAATCGCTCAAGAGCGCGATCTGCTTGTTCTAATATTTGAGAGCATGATCGAAGGGATGATTGTCGTCGATGCGGATGAAAATGTGGTGTACATCAATCAATCCGCGCGCCGCATTTTAGGCCTGGGCGACGGCCCCACAGTGCCCGACCAGCCTCTAAAGCGCGTGCTCGATACGCCCAGTCTGATCCAACTTTGCCGGGAATGTATGAAAAGCGGCGAACCGGTTTTATCTCGCGACTTTCATCTTCCCCTCTCTGAGGGCGAACGTTTTCTGCTCATCAACACCATCCCCTTGGAAAGCAGCCGTCAGAATCTGGGATCGCTGTTTCTATTCATGGACGTAACGGAGCAGACGGAGCAGGAGCGAAAGTTGCGCGAAGCGGAGAAACTGGCCGCTTTGACCACTTTAACGGCGGGCATGTCGCATGAAATCCGCAATCCGCTGAATTCTCTGTCGATTCATCTTCAGTTGCTGAAGCGCCAGCTCAAGAAGCAGGCCGCCGTAGACGATTCGACGAACGAAACGCTGGCGATACTTTCCAACGAGATCAAACGATTGAACGGCGTCATCGAAACGTTCCTCGCGGCCGTTCGACCGTCCAAGCCTCAAAAACGCCTTATCAGCCTTTATGCGCTGATCATGGATACTCTCAAGTTATTAGGTCCGGAATTCCGTGAAAATACGATCGACGTATCTCTACATGACGAGGGCGATTGGCCGTTCATTCAAGCGGACGAAGGGCAGATGAAGCAGGCGGTCATCAACATCCTGCGCAACGCCATCGACGCCACGGTCTCTCAGGATGCAGAAGGCGCCGAAGAAAAAGAAAAACGCATTATGATCAACATGACGCGTGAAAAAGAGGAGGTCACCCTGGCTTTCTCCGATACGGGCAAAGGCATTCATGAAAAAGATCTGCCGCATATATTCGAGCCCTATTACACGACAAAACCCAAAGGATCGGGATTGGGCTTGATGATCGTGGATCGCATTATTCGCGAGCACGACGGCGAACTGACGGCGCACAGCAAGATGGGCAAGGGCACGCAGATTGTGATTTCTCTGCCGGTGGCGGCGGAAAGCCCGAGGCTGCTGGAGCATGGAGTACACGTCAATGACGATTAAACCTTTTGAGGAAAGTTTAAAAAAAGCATCGGCGAAGAATCAATCCGTCATCACCTTACTAACCGATTTTGGAAACGAGAACGGTTTTGTCGGGGTGATGAAAGGCGTAATTCTCCAAATCGCGCCCAGCGCTCGAATCATAGATGTCACGCACGATCTGCCGCCTTTCTCCATATCCGCCGCGTTATTTCTCAATGAGTGGTGCTACAGTTATTTTCCCGCCGGAAGCGTACACCTGTGCATCGTGGATCCCGGCGTGGGCTCGCAGAGGCGCGTTCTGATCGCTGAGTTGGACGGGCATCAATTCGCGGCGCCCGACAACGGACTGTTGACTCCCATTTTAAAACGAAAAGCCGCCAAAGTTTATCATGCAACAAATGATCGGTATTGGTTGGATAAGATCAGCAACACCTTCCATGGGCGCGACATCTTTTCTCCGCTGGCCGCTCATCTTGCCAACGGCGTCGCGGCTGCCGAGATGGGAGCGCCTCTCCAGAATCCCATCCTTCTACATATCGAACCGCCTAAGATCAATCCGCTGAGCATCGACTGTCATGTACGATACATTGACCGCTTCGGCAACTTAATTACAGACCTTGATCAAGAATCATACAAAGAATGGCGAAATCATAACGGCTGTTCTGAAAAAGAAACGCTCGTTCTGTTTCAAGACCAGCGCATCGAGGGTTTATCTCGCTCGTACGCTGAAAAGAACCAAGGCGAGATTCTCGCGGTTTTCGACGGCTACGATCGTTTGGAAATCGCCATAGCCGGAGGAAATGCGGCGGCGACGACTGGTCTGGGATTCGATGCGCTGATCAAAATTTGCGTCACCGGCGCAGAATAGCCATACTTCTCTGGTTGTATGCCAGCGGATTAACGAAATCCTCGGCGGCGACGCGTTCCCGGATTGAATCCTGCATCCTGCGGATGGACTGGAATGCATGCTTCCATTTAGAAAATACGTAAGGGTGTTGGATTCCAAAATCACGCCGGGACTCTTCCCTTCCCCTTGCTTCCCTTCTCAAAATCCATCTAAATATTACGTAAATCACTTTTCGAGGAACAATGCGATGAACGTCCTTATGGTTCACCCTCACGACATCCATCACGATCCATGGACGATTCGCATTTTAGCTTTGGCCAGAGAGTTGCAAAAACACGGCCACACGGTAAAGATCTGTCATCTGCCCCGAAGAGATAAACCCAAGCATGCTCCGCTGCGGCTGCTGAGGAAAGGCGATCCGCCTTTATTTTTTATGAAGCCGCGGCAAAAAAACGTCATTTATAATTATCAACTCATCCGCCGATTGGCGAGTGACTGCGACATCATTCATTTGCAGAAATGCTTCGCCGCCGCCGCCCTTCCGGTTCTCTGGGCAGGGCGCCTTCTCGGCAAGAGGCTCCACTACGATTGGGACGACGACGAGACAGCTATTTCGAAGATCGTAGAGAAGCGTCGATTCTCACGGTGGCAGTTGGCCGTTTATGAACGGATGATGCCCCATTTTGCCGATTCCCTCACATATTCAAGCCGGGCGATTCGAGAGCGAGCCCTGCGGATCGGTTTTCCGGAGGATCGAATGAGGCATCTGCCGGTGGGGGCCGATGCGGAGCGTTTTTCGCCGGATCATCGCTCGAAAGATATATTGCGCGAATGGGGTTTGGATCCTACGAAATTGACAGTGCTCTACATAGGACAGTTGGAGGGAGCCGCCAGCGCGCATTTGTTGATTCAAGCCGCGCCGGAAGTCATTCGCGTTCAACCTAATACGCAATTCTTGTTCGTAGGCGGCGGCGAGCAGGAAGACGCTCTGCGCAAAGAAACGGAGAACTCATCCACCAGCGACGCAATTTTTTTGACTGGGTATGTAGATTCATCGCGGATGCCTGAAATTGTAGGAGCAGCGGATATTTGCGCGGCTTGTTTTGAAGACAACGCCGGAACGCGCGCCAAGAGTCCGCTAAAAATCGCTGAATATCTCGCCTCCGGCAAACCGATTGTCGCCAGCCGGGTGGGCGACGCATCCTGGATGATTGACGGATGCGGCATCGCTGTCGAACCGGGCAGTTCTCAAGCCCTGGCGCAAGGAATCCTCGCCTATGCGGCGGATCCAGATCGGCGTCATCTAGACGGGGAAAAAGCCAGGCAGCGCGCCTTGCAGCATTTCACATGGGGAAAGGGAGCAGAAAGGCTTTTGGAAGCTTATTCTTGCGCTTCAAAGCCCCTCGTCTCTTCTTGACATTCCAACTCCAATAAGATAAAGTTTTTAGCTTGACACTTTGTGATCAGAGGAATCCGTTTGAAGCGGTCTTGGCGGCGGGAAAAGCCATGGCCCCGTTTTTTATTTGAAATTCAAACGACCCTAAATTAAGGAGCCATAACGACCTTGAAAATTCTGGAGCAGCAAGACACCGGTATTTGTACGAAGACAGTCAAGATTGAGATCCCCACCGAGGAAATCGACGCCGAGTTGGAAGGCGTCTATAAGGAATTCATGGAAAACGCACAGGTTCCAGGATTCCGTCCGGGGAAAGCCCCTCGCCAAATCATCCGGATGAAATATGGGAAGCATCTCGATAAGGAAGCTCGGGAGAAAGCCGTTGAAACGGCTTTTAAAAAAGCCATGGAGGAACTGGCTCTTAAACCGGTCACTTCCCCTGATTTCTCCGGATTCGACGATGAGGAGAAAAGTGAAGGCGAAGACAAGAAAGATGAACCGATCGTCTTCGAAGCCAAGTTCGAATACGCTCCAAAAGTAGAACTAGCGGAATACAAAGACATCCATCCTGAAATTCCACCTGCAGAAGTAACGGAGAAGCAAATTGTCGATTCTCTCGAGCGCCTGCGAGAGAGCAACGCGATGTATGCAACCATCGATGATCGAGCGGCTGGAGAGAATGATTTTGTTATGATCTCCAGTGAGGCGACCATCGATGGAGAAGCGTTTAAGGAAGCTACCAGCGACGAATTTGTGATTGAAATCGGATCGAAGCGATATATTCCCGGCTTGGAAGACGCTCTGATCGGCCTGAAAATCGGCGATAAAAAAGAATTCACATTGACTCTGCCGGAAGACTATCCCGTCGAGGAGCGCCGCGGCAAAGAAGCCGTCTTCAATATTGAAGTCAAATCCATTCGAGAGAAGCGATTGCCCGAACTTGACGACGAATTCGCCAAAGACATGGGCAATTTCAATACTCTTTCCGAACTGAAAGATCGAATTCGGGAAACCTTGGAAAACAGCGTGGAAGAGCGCCATAAGCAGGAATTCCGCCAGGCGATTCGCCATGAACTGCTGGTGCGCAACTCGTTCGACGTTCCCCCCAGCATGGTTAAAGCGCGTTATGAATACATCAACGCTCTTCACGATATGGAATTGCAGCGCGCCGGCACTTCACTGGAAGACGAAGCCAAGCGGGATGAAGGATTACTGGCTCGCAACGAAGAAGCCGCCGAAAAGGAAGTGCGTTTATCTCTGATTCTCAATCAGATCGCCGAGCAGGAAACCATCACCGTTGATGACAACGACTATCAATCCTACATCGGCAAAATAGCCCGCCAAGCGGGATATGATCCGGCGCAATACGCGCGGCGCATCGAATCGCAGGGAATTCAATCGTATTACGAACGCGAAGCGCTGGAGGAAAAAGTCGTCGATTACCTGGAAGATTTAGCGGAACTGAGCGATGCCCAAAAAGAATCGCCCGATTCAACCGGCAGCGCCGATCAATCCGCTTCCGACGAAGTACAATCCGACGAATAACAATCAGCGGCCTGCGTGTAAAAAGGGAGGACAAAACTGTGGTATTGGTACCGATGGTCGTCGAGCAAACCAGCCGAGGAGAACGCGCCTACGACATTTATTCTCGTCTGTTGAAGGATCGAATCATATTCATCGGAGATCCGATTGAAGACCACATGGCGAATCTGGTAATCGCCCAAATGCTTTTTCTTCAAGCGGAAGATCCGGAAAAAGACATCCAATTATATATTAACAGCCCCGGCGGATCGGTGTCGGCGGGGCTGGCCATTTATGACACGATGCAATATGTGAAGCCCGACGTAGCGACCACCTGCATGGGGCTGGCGGCCAGCATGGCCGCCGTTCTCATGGCGGCCGGCGCGTCGGGAAAGCGTCATGCCTTGCCCAACGCGCGCATCATGATTCATCAGCCTATAGGCGGCTTCCAGGGACAGGCTTCGGATATTGAAATCCGGGCGCGCGAAATCCTGAAATTAAAAAGCAGCCTGAATCAGATTTTGGCGAATCACACCGGGAAGTCGATCGACCAGATCGAAAAAGATTCGGATCGCGATTTCTTCATGTCTCCCGAAGAAGCGAAAGAATATGGTCTGATAGACAGCGTCTTTAACGCTCGCAAACCCAGCGAAAAAAGCGCTTAACAAAAAAAGTGTTCCCGTTGGACATTTTTTGAATTACAATATAGAAGATAACGAAGAGTAGTAAAAAAATAAATGAAAAGGCGATCCATTCTATTCTAAGAATGGAATAAAGAGAGATTTTCATGGATTACGGCGTTAAAAACAAGCCTCTCTATTGCTCATTTTGCGGTAAACATCAGGATGAAGTCAAAAAGCTCATCGCAGGCCCTCCGCAAAAGCATACTTCACAGCCGGCCTATATCTGTGATGAATGCGTGAGACTTTGCAACAGCGTCCTGGAAGAAGAGATCGAAGTTGAACTGAGAGAATTTCTGAAACCGAAAGAAATCAAGGAATCTCTCGATCAGTATGTCATCGGCCAGGAATATACGAAAAAGTCCGTATCCGTGGCCGTGCACAACCACTTAAAGCGAATCCGTTATCACGAGACGATCAATAACGACGTCGAACTCCAAAAAAGCAACATCCTCATGATCGGCCCCACCGGTTCGGGTAAAACCTATATCGCACAAACCATGGCCAAAATTTTAAATGTCCCCTTTACCATCGTCGATGCCACGACATTGACGGAAGCGGGATATGTAGGCGAGGATGTGGAGAATATCATTTTAAAGCTCCTCATGGCCACGGGCTATCATGTTGAAAAAGCCGAACGAGGCATCATCTATATTGATGAGATCGACAAGATCGCCCGCACGACGCAGAACGTTTCCATCACTCGCGACGTTTCGGGAGAAGGCGTGCAGCAGGCCCTTTTGAAAATTATCGAAGGAACGGTCTGCAACGTTCCTCCTCAAGGCGGCCGCAAACATCCCCATCAAGAATTCATCCAAGTCAATACGACCGATATTCTTTTCATTTGCGGAGGCGCATTTGTAGGCCTCGACAAATTGATTGAACGCCGAATCGGCAAGCGCGTGATTGGATTCGCCGCCGATGAGGAGGGGCCGGTCGCCATCGATGAAGACAATGTCATCAATCGCGTTGAACCGGAAGACTTGATTAAGTTCGGCTTGATCCCTGAATTTGTCGGACGATTCGCATGCCTGACGGCTCTGGATGAATTGGATGAATGCGCGCTCAAGCAAATATTAACCGAACCCAAAAACGCCGTGTGCAAGCAGTACCAGAAACTTTTCGAATTGGAAGGCGTCGAATTGGAATTCTCACCTGAGGCGTTGGACGCAATTTCGAAAAAAACGGTCGAGCGCAAAACGGGAGCGCGCGGCCTGCGCGCCATCCTCGAAAAAGCCATGATGGATGTTATGTATGAAATTCCATCCATGTCGGGCGTTTCCAAATGCATCATCACCAAGGAAGTCATTACTGAAATGTCCGATCCTCTTCTCGTTTTTGAGGATCAGGTCGAAACAGCCTAGATCGAAAAACGAATAGACGGCAATCTGCAATGGGATTAAAATAATATTCTGAAAAGGACTTGTCATTTTGGGGCGGTCTTGCGTAGATCCCTTTTAGTGATAGGCGCGAAACATGAATTTTCAAGTAGGCGACACGGTAGTCAAACCAGGTTTAGGGATTTGTAAGATAAAAGCCATCCGGAAGATGCAGGTCGAAGGCAAAGACCAGACCTTTTACGTCCTGCAATCGGGCGACGTCAAAGTCATGGTGCCTTTCAGCTACGCGCATTCCGGCGGATTGCGCCCGCTGCTGACCGAAGAAGGAATCGAAAAACTTTTCTCGTTTTTGAGCGAACCGATTTTGATCCCGGAAGACGAGCGGGAATCTCCCGATCATTATCTTGTCAATGTGGAAGAGGCGAAAGAGCAAATCAAACATCGCGATCCAATCGCTCTGGCTAATTTGGTTAAGATTCTTTTTTACAAAATCAAGATCGCCGACATCCCCAAAGCGGAGACCGATATTTATCAGGGCTCTATGCAGGCGCTTTCCGATGAAATCGCCCACATTGAGCATACTACCAAGCAAAAAGCCGCCCACCGAATCCGCTCCACACTTACCGAATCGCGCAAATCCCGCAAGGGCGCGCATCTATAATCCAGCAAGATATTCAATATAATACGGAAAAAATCGGGGATTGATTTCAATGTCTACACAGGATAAATATGTCTTTGCAGGAATCCAAATGTCCTGTTCGTCCAATACAGATGAAAACAGGCAAAAGGCTTTGGGACGAATCGAAGAGTCGGCGAAAAACGGCGCCCATATTGTCTGCCTGCAGGAATTGTTTCTTACACCTTACTTTTGTCAGCGTGAAGATCCGGACTATTTCGATCTTGCTGAACCGATCCCCGGCCCATCCACCCGAGAAATAGGAAAACTGGCCAAAGCTCACAAAATTACGGTTATCGCCTCTTTGTTTGAACGAAGAGCCGCCGGCGTGTACCATAACACGGTTGTGATCATCGGTGAAAACGGCGAAATAGCGGGGAAATACCGCAAGATGCATATTCCCGACGATCCGGGATATTACGAAAAGTATTATTTCACTCCTGGAGATCTGGGATTCAAAGCCGTCGATACGCCTTGCGGAAAAGTGGGGCCCTTGATCTGTTGGGATCAATGGTATCCGGAAGCGGCACGCTTAACAGCTCTTCAAGGCGCTCATATTCTTTGTTATCCCACCGCCATCGGCTGGCATCCCCGAGAAAAATCAATGTACGGTTCGGAGCAATTAAGCGCATGGCGAACGATTCAGCGCAGTCACGCCATTGCCAATGGAGTTTATGCAGCGGCTGTTAATCGTGTGGGGCATGAGATGCCGTCCGGTGACGGCGACGGCATCGAGTTTTGGGGATCGTCGTTTATCTGCGATCCATTCGGCGTGATCATTGCGGAAGCGCCCTGCGATAAAGAGACGATCCTTTACGCGGAAATTGATGTGATGCGTGTTGAAAATGTGCGGAGACATTGGCCTTTTCTCCGCGATCGGCGCACCGACGCTTATCAAGGCATCTCTGAACGAATACTAGATAATTCAATATAAATCAAAATCTTATAACCGAACGTATTTTTCGAAAAAACAATTTCATATCATTCGAGCTTCTTGCAAAAATCAAAAAAAAGAACATTTTTTGTGAAAAAGGAGTAGGTGCGAGTTGAAAGAAGCCCTCCTTTCAACTTC
>JAFGTC010000269.1 GCA_016934335.1 Candidatus Omnitrophota bacterium
CGACGGGATCGACGCCCGCCCAGGTCAGCCAGGCGTTGTAATAGCCGCGCTGCCGCTCGTGGGCGCAAAGAAAATAATCGGCGCGCGACAGGCATTCGACTTTATCGACGACGTGTTGATAGAAATTGTCCGGATCGCGCCAGAGGTATTCGAGCGCCAGCGGCCCCGGCAAATCGACGAAAACAGGAATGTCCAGCGGGGCGGACAGAAAGGTCAGAGGCTGCCATTGTTCGAAAAGAACCGCATCGCACCCTGCGGCCGCTATCGATTCGCTCAGTTGCTCGGGTCTATAAAAGCAATGGGGGATAAAGTCGAGCGCCTTGTCATCGCTGTAAACGCCTTCCAGAAGAAAATAGGTGCATGAAAGGCCCTGGCGGCGCAGAGACTCTCCCAATCCCCACGCCCGAACGCCCCCGCCGGCGCAGGGATGCGATACAGGGGGCAGGATTTCCGTTGTAACAATGGCAAGATGTCGAATCATCAATCCAATCCTTTAGATAAAAACAACGATAATTATCCGGCGTCTTTCCCTCGAGAAATCACGCACTCTCATGATGCGAGAAACAGGGAGAAAAATCAAAAGTGATATTATTGAACGTCTTTCAATTCTTCCAGCGCCTTGCGCGATTCATTGACATGCCGGCTGTCGGGATAACGATCGATCAAAGCCTGATAGGCCTGGCAGGCTTTGCCGATTTCACTGAGATAGCGCCGGTAGATGCGCGCGATGCGCAGCTGGGCCTCTGCGGCGTAGGTGGTATTGGGATGTTTTTCCACTACCACGAGAAATTCATCGATTGTCTGTTCGAACCAGGGCTTCTGTTCGCCTTTGCGCACTTCGAATATCGTTTCGTGCATCAAGGCGCGAGCTTTTTCATACTGGATCTTGGCGGCGTAAGTATCAGAGGCATCGCTGGATGGAGAAGTTTGCCGATCTAAAGCGCGAGTCTGTTGGATGATTTCTTCCCGGATCCGTTCTCGAGAAGCCGCCTGCTGATTTTCGATCCATTCCCGCAGGGCGGCGATTTCGCGGTCTTTTTCCGCCATCTGCTCTTTGAGAGTTTGAATCTCGGCCTGCATTTGCTCTTGATTGGACAAGATTTTTTGCAGCAGACTCTCGATGTTTTTTTCAATGGCATCGACGGCCTGAGGATTGGCATGGATGGATATCAACAAGGCGGCGCCAACAAGAAGAACCATTTTTCCGCTTCGTCTCATGATTTTATCCTCAACCCAGAAAAGTCACGCAAACCGGTTCGGATTGCACTGGGAGAATAATAGGAAAGCGGCTCTCCGTGAAGAGAGCCGCCGTCTTGATCACTCCGCGATTGCCGTGTGCAAAAGGGGTTTTTGAAGACCTGACTCAGCAGGTGGGATTCCGCACCCAATTCTCTGCCTTCCTCGCTTCGAAGGTCTGACATCAAACCGGGAATAAAAATCCCAAAAACCATTTTATAGCCTTAAAACACCAGAAACATCACCAACAACGCAGAGCCTCGTTGATCTTTGTCAGCTTGTTAATCTTTGTCAGAGTGAATATTCGATCTTTTCTGCATCTTTATTGTATCTAAATCGCGCCGGTTTTCAATTAGTGTTTTTGGAGAAATTTTATCCGATCATGGGGCGCGACTCCGGCGGATTCTTCAATAAAGTAGACAACCCAAGCATTCCAAGGCTACAATTTACGATTATGATCAAATTCATTGAAATGGCGAAAAGCATTCTGAAAGGAGTTTTATGTACCATGAAAACAAACCGCACATTAGCCGTACTCGCCCTTCTAGTCGCACTATTAATCGGCGCCTGGGCCATGGAATACCGAATCGCACCGGCTCAAGTCCAACCGGCGGATTTCGATGAGACCAAACCCTCGGATTACCCCGATCTTACGAATATTGATATTGACATCAATGGATTAACTACCATCGGCCCCGTTTACATGTTGGAAGGCATCGAAAATTCAACCTCTGTTGAAATAGGAACTTCGTCCATCACGCCGGGACGAACCACGTACTCGCGATTGGTGCTGTACGGCGTTTTTGATAAAACTCTGCGCGATTGGCGGGATGACATCATCGCCGGAAAAAGCACCACCCGCGATATCGAAGTGGATCTTCGCAACCAATCGGGCTCGCGAGTTCTGAAAGTTACTTTCTATGACGCGATGCCCGTTCAATATTCCATTCCGCCTTTATCCATTGACAACAACACCCGCTATATGGAGCGATATGAATTTGCGTACACCTATTTTGAAATCACAAATACATAATATTAATCTCACGTCGAATAGACAAAAAGTCGATGGAAAATTATTTTTTGTAAAAAATACAGTGATTTCAGAAAAGTTGTAGGTCTTATAAGCGATAAGGAGTTTCTCATGAATAAGATGCTGCCAATCTGTCTATCGCTCCTCCTGGTTGGAGCAGCAGGAGGATGGTGCGCAACGCCGACCGCCGTCGACATCGAAGCGCTCAATACTGATGAATCTTCGATCTATGTTCTTTACAGCGACGGATATCTTCAAGCCAACGGCTTCGCCGTTTCGTACGGATACCCCAGCAATATCGACGCCGTCGACCTGACCCTCACGCAAAGCGGGAAAGGCTATTACATCCTCGAATCGGACGGCGTCATCCATCAATACGGCGACGCCGTGCAAATCAACGGCCCCATGCCCGACGCCGATAATCCCTTTGTCGACATGGAACTGTTCGGCGCGACGAACAGCCCCTATTTACTGCAGCAGGACGGATCGATCGTCACCGCCGGCAACGCAGTATTTTATGGAGAAAGCATCCGCAAGGCGGACGCCGTCGATCTCGAATTGAGTTCGGACGGACTGGGTTATTATGTTTTGTATGAAGACGGCGTGATCGCCTTCTTTGGAACCGCCCTGAATCGGGGATACACCGAAACCGGCGGCATTCCCGCCGTCGATCTCGAGTTGACCGGCAACGGATATTATGTCTCGCTTTCGGACGGCTCCATTCTTTCATTCGGCGATGCGCTTCCCATGCCGTTCCGAACCCTGCCGGATGACGATGTCATCGACATGATTATTACGAAGCAAGGCTATCGCATTCTGACCAAAGACGGCGAGGTGGAAAATTTCATCCGCGTGGATGCGCAAAGCGGAACGAGCTGGTATGCTCAAGTCGCCGCCCGGTCTATTCCTCAGCAGGCAACGCCCACGCCGACGCGAACTCCATCGCCATCCGTCAATTATTTCAACTTTACAGACAGCGGATATTCGGAGAAGATCATCGGCCGAATTCCCGAAGGTTCGACCCTGCCCGATTCGCTGGACAACGGCTATGCCAGCCTGTTCGGCGGAGGATTGTTCATTGCGGCCTCCGATGGAGAAGAACTTCCCGCGCGCAAGATTCTTTATTACGGCCTGGAGGATTCCACAAGCCAAAGTTCCACGGGAAAGGTGTTTGCCTCGCTGGCCCCTGAACGCGGGGCCGCCGAAATTCGCGGCATGGCCTACAGCCGAGCGGGCCTTTACGTCGTGGTTCAGGACGATTCGGGAACCTTCGTCTTTCTGCTGGAAGGACAATATGAAGACGCCGACGTAGCCGGCTTCACGATTTATTGATCCTCTAAACATAGCGACCAAGAAATCGTTCATAGACAAAACGGCGCCGGACAAGGAAATTACAATTCTTTGTCCGGCGCTTATTTTTTCGAGGGGTATGGGAGTGGGATCGCCTATCGAATGGATCGAGGCCCCACCGTACTCATATCAATCGGCTGGAATCCCAAATCGAAAGCGGGCGATTCGGGTTTTAGAGTAAAATCATATCCATCGGGATCCACGAAAAGCGGATCGGCATAGAGCGAATGAAGATCTTTGCCCCGGCCGCGCCATTCCTCCCACGAAGCGCCGTTGAATTCAACCTGCTCGAGTTTCAACCCGGGATTGTAGAATATATTCCAATCCATGTCGAATGTGTTTTTTACTTCGCGCGTTCCCGAATCGCCTATGGGACGAAAATAGAATTCGTAGGGTTCATCCTTCCAGTTATTATCCAACAAAACGCCTTCCTTCCAATAGACGATGTTGTTTTCGAAATAAACGCTTTCGTGCGGTTCGCAGCGGCTGCGGCTGAGCTGCTGGAGGCGGCCCAAGGCGAAAATATTATTGCGCACCGTCACTTCCTTGCAGAAATGTATGTTGTATCCGGCGAATTTGGTGTTATAGACCACATTGTTTTCGATCAGCAGATGGGTGGAGCCTTCGTCGTTGTAGATTCCCCACCCTCCATAATGATTGGCGTCGACGTCGTGAATCAAATTGTTGCGCAGGACGGTTCCCGGCGAAACGCCCAGAGTATAAATGGCGCCCATATCGGACAGCAGCCCTTGGCCGATGTCGTGGATATGGTTGTATTCGACAATATTGTCGCGGCTGACGCTGCGCTGGTACCCCCAACACCAGCCGATGGAGACGCCGGTATACCAGCCATGATGAATATGATTGTGGGCGACGAGATTTGCGTTCGTATTCTGCAGCAGAACGCCGACGGCGGAGGGGAAGACTTCGCCGTAGTGATGAAGAATATTGTCGGTGATCTGATTATGCCCGGTTCTTTTGAGAGGATGATCGTTTTCCGTTCCGCCGTTGACGCGGAAGCCGCCCGCCCCGATATGGTGAATATCGTTGAAAGCGAAGCGATTATGCGAGCATCCGTCGGCGATTTCGAAGGCGAAGGTTCCGATATTCTCCATCGTGCATCGTTCAAATGCGCAATGTCTCGCGCCGGTCAGCGTAATGGCGGCGGGAACGCTGGCCGATCCCTGCCGATCGTTGGAGTTGCCCGGCGGAAGATTGAAGTTGGCGTACCTGAACGATAGATCGCGCACATGGACATGTTCTACAAATTCGCGCGATTCAGGCTTGCCCTGCATCGAGATGAAAGCGGGAAGAACCGGCGCGACGACTTCGACTTTGTTCATATCCTCGCCGGGCATGGGAATATAGTAGATCACGCCCGTTTTTCGATTGAGATGCCACTCGCCCGGCTGATCGAGCCCTTCATAGACGTTCTCGACGACATAGCGGGCGCCGGCGTCGGTGAAATCGTCAGTGAATACTTTGCCCGCCTTGTGTTTGAAGGTCACGATGTTCGTCTCGGGATCGATGGACTGGATAGGCAGATGCGAGTCGGTCCAGAAGTGATAGACGATTACTTCAATATCCTCCGGATCCGACCAGTCGGGATCCATATCGCCCTCGGCAAATTCAAAACGCTGGCAGTCGGTATGGTAATGCACATCACGGCCGCCGTCGGGAAATCCGGCGACGCGGAAAAAGCCTTCGTTGGGAATGCGCGCGCGCTGACGCGGCTCTCCGTTGACGAACAACTGGCGAAAATTCCATTCCCCGCGGCGAACTTCGGGCAGTTCCGCCGACCAAACGCTACCCGTATGAGATTTCCAACCGGTGATCGTTTTACCGCCGCTCAGGACCGGCTTTTCGTTTTTGGCGGCGGTGTAAGTGATGGGGAACTCCTCGGCGCCCGAATCCTGCGGTTCGAGCGTCAGCGGCTGCCGCATCGAATACAGTCCGCCCATTAAATAAACCGTCACGGGGCGATCCAAAGGGCCTTTTTCCTTGAGATCGCGAATGGCGTCGCGCGCTTTCGTCAGCGTGGCGAACGCATTTTTGGGCTGATTTCCGGAGGCGTTGTCGTCGCCGCCCGGCGCAACGTAAAAAGCGTATTCTATGGGAGTCTGGGAGGCCGCCGGCATAATCCATGCCGCTAAAAAAAAGATCATCAAACCGTTGAATATTTTGTTCATGATTTTTCCTTTCCTTGATTATGGCTTCTTATGGTAAACCATCCCGCCGACAAACAAAACGTCTTGGAAAAGAAAGATCCCAGAGTCATACTCTATTAAGAAAGCATTAGTAAAATTGACCGTTTCAATCATCCGGCAGGAACAAAACAATATCATGCGAACCGTCATTTCCGCCTCGCGGCGCACCGACATCCCCGGGTTCTATATGCGCTGGCTCGAGAACCGCATCCGCCAGGGCGGCGTCGAGGTTCGCAATCCTGTCATGAAAGATCGGACCTATCACGTCAGCCTCCGCCCGGAAGATGTACACACTATCGTCCTCTGGTCCAAGAATTTTCGGCCGTTTTTAGATTCGCCATTATCGCGGGATCAACGCTTCCGATGGCATTTCAACTTCAGCCTGGTGGATTGCCCGGAATGGGAGCGGGGCGCTCCGCCGCTCGATGAACGCCTGCGGCAAGCGCGGGAAATCGCCGGGCGATGGTCGCCGCATCATATCAACTGGCGCTTCGATCCCATCGTATTTTGGGAAGGGGGGCGCCGAAACAATGTGGAATCCTTCCAGCCGATATGCGACGTTATGGGAGAACTGGGCGTCAGCCGCTGCACCGTCTCGTTTGTTTCCTGGTATAACAAGGTGACAAAGCGCGAGATCGTCCGTGAATTGGATTATTACGATCCGCCTCTGACGCAAAAACTGGATATTCTATCGCGCCTGAGCGACATCGCCCGCGAACGGGGAATGACGCTGGCGTCATGCAGCAACGACGCGCTACTCGCCGCGGAAGGCGTCGAAAAAGGGCGCTGCATCGATGGGAGATTGTTGAGCGAATTGGCCGGAGAACGCTGCTCGCTGGCGCGCGACGGCAGCCAGCGAAGCGATTGCGGATGCACGAAAAGTTCCGACATCGGGGGCTATCAGATGTCCTGCCCCCACAATTGCCTCTACTGCTACGCCAAACCGGTGAAACCGCCGAAACCGCTCGATTAATTTTCTTCTTTTTGGGCGGCGGGCTTCAGAAAACGCATCGCCAAAAAGCCGATCACGACCAGCGCCAGCATCACTGCCAGGAAAAGATCGAAGCGCTTGACTAAAAACTGGGCCTGCCGGCCGAAGAAATAAAGCAGCGTCCCCACAAGGAAAAAACGACCGGCTCGGCCAATCGTCGAAACCAGCATGAACCGCCAAAAATGAATCCGGCAAAGTCCGCCGCCGATCGTGAAAATTTTGTATGGAATCGGGGTGAAGGCGGCGATGAGCACCGCCCAGAAATCATATTTCTGGTAGTATGACTCCACTACTTCGAATTTTTCATGCGTAAAGATTTTGCCGATCCATCGATTGCGGACAAGCCGTTCCACAAGCGGCCGACCTCCATAAAACCCGATGCAATAGCCCAATGCGCCGCCCAGAACCGAACCGGTCGTCAATAGCAGCGCTAAAAACAAGGCCGATGAAGGCAGCGCGATTCCCATTAGGATGAATGGAATATCCGGCGGGATGGGGAAAAAAGAGGATTCGGCGAAGGCTATTCCCCAAAGAGCTAGATAGGCGTTTTGCGTGAATTGATTATCCGAGGTTAAAACCAGCGAGATGGTCCAATTTTTCAGTTCCGATAACACAGAAGCGCTCCAATTCGTTACGTAAGATATTCAGAATCAAGGATCTTTTTCCAACGCATGAATATACGCAGAAAATGAGGATCTATCGTTTTTTTAATGGATAAAAATATCCGTTTTGCTTTAATCCTTGGATAAATTCCATAAATCCAGTTCGGGGATGGCGTGAAACTGAGTAAAATCCTGCCCCAGAGGGGTGATGGAAATTTTATCTTCTTCCAGCGCGTGGAAATCCGTTCCCTCCGATTTCACCCATGTGGGCGGCTCACCGCCGATCCAGAAGTAGTCTTTGCCCTGGGGATCGACGCGGCGAATGATTTTATCCCGGTAGATGCGCTGTCCCAGCCGCGTGATAGAGACGCCGTTGATTCGATCCCATGTCAAGTTAGGAACATTGACATTCAAAAAGCAGCCGTCCGGCATATCGCGTTCAAGAATCGCCTGCGCTAAAATTGTAGCGAATTTCGCTCCCGATTCGAAAAAGTATCCGTCCTCTCCCCGGGGCACATCCATGGAGATCGCGAAAGACGGCACATGATGGAGGTGGCCTTCATGGGCGGCGGCCACCGTGCCGGAATAGACGGTGTCGATGCCCAGATTGGGGCCGCGGTTGATGCCGGCCGCGACCAGATCGGGCGTCTCGTCCAAAAATCCGCGCGTGCCGAACATGACGCAGTCCGCCGGCGTTCCGTCGATGACATACACATTCTCGCCCAAATTCTGCACGCGAATCGGATGATTCATGGTGAAGGAATGCGAAACGGCGCTACGCTCCCGATCCGGCGCAATGATGGCCACATCGCCCAATTCGCGCATCGCATCCGCCAGCGCAGTAAGCCCGGGCGAATGAATGCCGTCATCGTTGGTCACTAAAATGCGGGGTCGTTTGGATGTCATGATCGAATCAATCTGCAATTTCCGTGAATTTCTCGATATACCGGGATATACTGCCTTGAATCCACTTTTGTAACAAGTGGCGATAAGAAGAAACGAGAAGGAGCGGGATGTGATGGAGCGGCAGCGTTTTTTCTGGATGACGGCCTGCCTGTGGGGCGGATTGAGCGTGGCGTTGGGCGCGTTCGCCGCCCATGGCTTGAGAGACCGCCTCGAACCCGGCTTGTTGAACGCTTTCGAAGTGGGAGTGCGTTATCAGATGTATCACGCCTTGGCCCTGCTGGCCGCCAGCGCAGGAAGCGCCGCATGCCTGAATAGCCGATTTACATCCGCCGCCTGCTGGGCTTGGAATATCGGAATCCTGCTGTTTTCGGGAAGCCTCTATATGATGGCGCTGACAGGCGTCCGATGGCTGGGCGCGATCACGCCGATCGGCGGAGTTTCCTTCATGGCGGGTTGGGCGCTTTTGTTTCTCGCTCCGATAAAACGCCGTTCCGAATCAGAGTAAGAAGACTTTTCCGGCGTTCATTTTTACAGAAGATCTTCCATTTTTTATGAAATTTTTTGCGCTCTTTTTCGAGGGATTGTTCAAAATGATCGATAAGTTCGTTAAGGGATGACTTGGCTTTGTTTTTTTGGACGCCTGCCAGGATGTCTTTGCGGTTCGTCTTCAGAAAATGGATGTCTCGATGAAAATCCTGCATAGCCCCTAAACTATCTTGAATGGCGATAAACTCTTGGATGACAGGATTGATTTCATCCCCGTAACAGAATGCCAGCGATTCGCAGAGGTAGCGCAGCTGTTTGAATTGAATGCGCAATTTGTGCAATTTTTCTTGATCGGCTTTCAAGGCGGAATGGTTCTGCGCCAAAATCTTATTCAAGCATTTCTCAATTAAAAACGGCGCGGATGAGGAGGCGGCGGGAGACTGAAGATCTTCATCCGTATGATGATGGAGAAAATCTTCAAAATTGTTTTTCAGGCTTTTGTACCAGTCCTGCGAAAATTCTTCATTCAGGTGAAGCCTCTCCTGCTCTCGAACCAGAAGTCGCTCCTCGATCAATTCGAGAACGGCCGGTTGAACGGATTTGGATAATTGAGGACAGTATTCCTCCAGGAAAAGCACAAATGTATCGATATCGCGTAATTTTCCGAGCAGATCCGCCGTCCGGCCAAATTCTTTGCGAAAGGATTTAACGCGCTGGCGGCCATATATATCCTTCATGTTTTTCAAAAGTGCGCGGATGCGCCGGGTCGAAACGCGCATTCGATGGATGTCTTCGATATCGCGTCCCGACAATGCGCCTTCTTCTCGATCAAGAAAGATGTCGTAGTTTAATGAAAGCGCCTTTTTGCCCGCTAACGCAATCGGTTCATGAGGATTCTCATCGATCTGCGCTTGAATACGATTCAACACCATGATACGAACACTCTACTGATTTCTGGAAAAAGTATTTTAGATCCAGAATATCTCTTGTTGAACATTAAACACATTTTCTTGCTAAATATTAACAATCTTCTAATATTCATCATACCTTTGACATGCGCCTAAAAGCAAGAATGATGGATCGGCGGTCGAATATCCCATTTAGATTTCCCAATTTTTTTATGTCTAAAAAGAGAATCTCCTGGATTATCTCTGCTTAGGATTTCTGAAATCCGCTGCGCCCCACTTGATGAAAATGAAGATGCTGGCTAGAATTTTGCCGATATTCACTCAAAGATGGAGAATCAGTGCCATGGCTCACGTAAAAAGCGGCGGCGGTAAACAGAAAAACGGACGCGACAGCAACGCGCAGCGTCTGGGCGTAAAGCGGTTTGGCGGTCAATTGGTTTCAGCCGGCTCGATTCTGGTTCGTCAGCGAGGAACCCGGTTCCATCCAGGCGAAAATGTCGGTAAAGGCGGCGACGATACGCTGTTCGCCAAAGTTACAGGCATTGTAAAATACGAATTCAAGCGAAATCGCAAATTAATCTCCGTCATCCCCGCCGCCGAGTAAGGCTGCGCCGTTTGACGAGAAGCGCCTTGATCGACTATACTTACCTTCACACTTGACTTAACGGAGCCCCGCAAGGGGCTCTTCTCATTCCATAGATTTCATCCCATTTCGGGAGCGAAACAAGCATCATGACGCGTTATTTGATTTTCGGCGCCGGGGCCGTTGGAACACTGTTGGGAGGATTGTTGGCGAAAGCGGGCAATTCGGTGACGTTTATCGGCCGAAAATGGAACATCGAAGGCATCCGACAAGATGGAATTCGCATCTCCGGAATTTGGGGAGATCACGATATTCCACCTCAACCCGCTTATGAAGCCGCCGGCGATATTCCAACCGATCAAAGAGAAATCGATCAGATTATTATTACGGTCAAAGCATTCGATACGGAAAAGGCCACTCAATCCTGCCTGCCGGTCATCCAAGACGCAAGTCTGGTGATTTCATGCCAAAACGGCTTTGGAAACAACCAGATCATCGCCGATCGCATCGGCTGGCGTCGAACATTGGGGGCGCGCTTCATCACGGGCGTAGAGATTACCGCGCCGGGCGTCGTTCAGGTTACGGTGCACGCCGATTCGGTGCGCCTCGGCCATTACCGGCGCGAATTCCCCATGGAGCAGATTGAATCCATTGCGCGAACACTGCGCGAAGCGGGGATTCCCACAGAAGCCACCGACCAGCTGGAGCAGTATGTTTGGGCCAAGATTCTTTACAACGCCGCGCTCAATCCGCTGGGCGCTTTGCTGGGCGTCACCTATGGAGAATTGGCCGACAACCAAGAAACCCGTTCGATCATGAACCGGATCATCGAAGAAGCGTTCGCCGTCACGGGAAAATGTGGAATCGAACAGTTTTGGCCGGACGCAGACGCCTATAAAGATGCGTTTTACAACCAGATGCTCCCTCCGACGGCCGCCCATTTCCCTTCCATGCTGCGCGATTTGGAGCGGGGCCGGCAAACGGAAATCAATGCGCTGAACGGGGCGATTTCCCAATTGGGCGAAAAAGCGAACGTTTCAACATCCGTAAACGACACGATCGCATCGCTCATTCATTTTCGAGAAAAACTGCGAGATACATGACATTATCCGAACCCGAACCCACCGGCGTAAAATCGGAATGGCTGGCCGAATTGGCTCAAGCCATCCGCCTGCGAGAGGGCGTAGAAGGCATCACCCGCGCATTATGGGCCTTGTATGGCGGCAAAATTTTTTCCACTCGTGATTGGACGGCGGCGGTGCAGATTCCCGTACCGGTTCTGGCCGCCCTGCGCCGTGAATTGGAAAAACGAGACATTTTAATCCAGGGCAAGAAACTTCAGTTAAGCGAAGCCGGCATGGAGAAACTGGAGTCTTTGTTCGGCCGGCAGGAAAAAATCGACGCCCAATGCCCCGCCTGCCAAGGCGGCGGCCGGATTCTGCCTCCGGAAGTCATGCCTGTTTTGGAGGAATTCCGCGAAATCTGCGACAAGAGGCCCCGCGTCGACGTGACCCTCGATCAAAGCCACGCCACGCCGGAGACAGGCGTCCGCAAGGCTCTGCTGCTGATGGAAAAAGGGCTGCTGATGCGCCCCCTGCTATTCATAGGCGACGACGACTTGATTTCGGTCGCCTGTCATCTGGTTCGAAACAGATTCATGCCCAATGCGCAAGAGGCGGCCGCCATAACTGTTTTGGACATCGATGCGCGATATCTGGAACTGATCCGGCAGGCTTCGCAGGGCCAAATCCAAGTGCGCGAGTATGATGTCCGGCAGGAACTGCCGGAAGATCTTCACGACCGCTTTTCGGCGGTTCTCACTGATCCCGCCTATACGGAAAACGGCATTACCGCCTTTGCATACCGCTCATGGCGCGCTTTGGAAGAAGCCGGATCGCTGTTTTTATCCATGCCCTTCGCGGATGGGCCATCCCTGCATTCGATTCAAAACAACCTTGTGCAAATGGGTTTTGCGTTTCGCGACATTCTCATAGGCTTTAACCGCTACAAGGGCGCGTCGATTCACGCCAGCCGGACGAATCTGCTAATTGCCGAAAAGATTCGCTCGACACCTGAAAAATCGTTTCGCTTGCGTTATACTCCTTTTTATACGGGAGAGGTTCGTCCGCCGAGGTCTGTCTACGCTTGTACGATGTGCAAGACTCCATATCCGGTAGGACCCGAGGAAGCCTTTCCAACAATCTTTGATCTGAAAAAAGCGGGATGCAAAGAATGCGGCAACGATTCGTTTCAACGCTTGAATTCTCGAGAAGCGAATGAATCGAACCGCTCTCCATCGCAGGAAGATTAAAGATTCAATATAAACCGAAGAAAAACAACCTTTCAGCGCTTCTCTGGAAGCGGAGGGAGAGAGAATAATGGGAAACAAAATCAAAGCGATCATTGTTCTAATTGCAGCGGTAGTCATTGTCGGGGCGCTTCACACGTATGTTTTTAAGCCGCGCATGGATAAATACAAGGATGACAATGACAACCTCGAACGGCTCAGCAACCAATTTAAATCGATTGTAACGCAGGTGTCGAGCGAGAAGGACGAGGGCATCAACAACCTTCAGTCGCTGGCCACCGAAGTCGACGAAGTTATTCAGATTATTGAAGATAAGATCCAAACCGCCCGCAACGGCTTCGGGGAATTGGATAAAAAACTAAAAATCATCGAACGCTACGATCCATCGATTAATTACCGCGACGAAGTCATCGGTCAGATCGATCGCATGCGTCAACTGGAATCCTCCAGCACCGCCACAAAATTGACCGTCAGTCATTCTTGGGAGGTTGACGGCGGCATCACGGAAGGACGTTTTGGCACCGGATTCAAAGCGACCGGCGGCCGTGCGCTCGCTTACGCCAACGTAAAATCCAAGCCCATCATCAATCCCAGCCAAGGAACGATCGAATTTTTCGTCAAACCCGATTGGGATCCCACTGACACCGAAATCCATCATAAATGTCTGTTCCTGGCCATCGATTCACGAAAATTCACCCGCGACCAGATCACCCAGCGCCTTGAATTGGAGCAGGCCAACAACGAAAACGCCGACAATCCCATGTTCGAACGAATGAACATCCAGCAGATGATGCCGGTCGGCCCGGGTCCTTTCCAAAAAGACAGCATGATCGCCATCTATAAGGGAGAAGGAGCAACCCTCAGTTTTGAACTGCGCGATTATGTCAAACCGCCCAGCATCGTGACGGCCTACATCTCCGATTGGAAGCCGGACACTTGGTACCACATCACCGCGTCGTGGGAGCCCAAACGGCAGGCGCTGTACATCAACGGCTCCAATCGCGGCGTGCCTTTGGGCGGCGGCCAGTCCATCCGCGAAGCCCGCGACGCCGAAGAAGATGCGCTGTTCACCGGCGGCGGCGGATACGGCATGGGCATGATGGGCATGGGCGGCATGGGCATGGGC
>JAFGTC010000270.1 GCA_016934335.1 Candidatus Omnitrophota bacterium
ATTGGAAAAACGTCATTCGATGGTACGGCGAAACGCCCATCGCTCCGGCGGAATACCAAAAATGGACGTCTATCGTCAACGACATCCACGCCAAGGGAAGGAAAGTGCGTTTCTGGAATACGCCCGAAACGGAATTGTTCTGGGAAACGGCGCTGCAGGTGGGAATCGACCTGATCAACACCGATCAATTGCAAAAATTGAATCGCTTTCTGGATCGCCGCTCCGAAAATGATACAAAATCTTCTTTAAGGCTTGATGATTTTTAAGGCTCGATGACATGATGGAGGGAAGTTAATTCCACGCCGGGCTGCGCTTTTCCCTCAATCAGGAGCGAGCCGATCATGCACTGCCCTTGGTTGTCTTTACGGCAATAATAATAGGTCACGGATACGGCGATGCTTTCCGGAGCGTCGATCGAACCGGCATCAAGATCGAATTGAATAACTCCGCCGTCGACGGCGGGGTGATATGGGCGGCTGATCCATTCGCTTCCCGAAGCGCTGATTTTGCATTGAACGATGGGCCGCATCGCGGGATTGAGATGATAATTCGGGGGCATGTCGAACGTGATTTTGACAGAACCGCCGGCGGCCAGTTTTTGGCGCGGCGGAAGAATGTTCGGGGGATCGCCGAACACTTCGAATCGATTGCCGCCGCTTTTGTTATACCATTCCGATAAATCGAACATCAACGTGTCAGTGCGGCCCGTTTCCAGGTTGATGACGCGAACGGCGTGATTGTTCGCATCGGCCACATAGAGAAGATTCCCCGCGACGCTGAGCCCTGAAGGTTCGTTGAATTGCGGATTGTCGGGCGTTCCCAGACCGGGTTTTCCATTGCCCGCCAAGGTTTGGATCGTTTGCGATTGGAGATCGGCGGCCTTGATTTTGTGATTGTAAGCATCGGCGATATAGACGACGCCGCCGCGGAGGCAGACGCCCAAGGGATGCTGCAGCAGGGCTTGTTGAAACGCCCCGTCCCGATCGCCGAAGTCGAATAATCCCGACCCGATGTAGGTTTTCACCCGGCCGATTTTCTGACTTCGATCCACCCACCGCAGAGCGCTGACTTCACTGTCCGCGAAGATGAGATTCCGGCCGTCGCTTGTAAGTCCGCTGGGCTGCGCCAAGGCGGCGGAATCCAGCGGGCCGTCGATGATGTCCTCGCGCCCGCTTCCGGCGTACGCCCTGACGGTTTTGGATGAGGGATCGTACATCCACAACTGATGCGGACCGGCCATGGCGATGTACAGGTTTGGATCGCCGTCGACGATTTCCAGATCCCACGGAGAATTCAAGTCCGTGCGCAAAGCGGGGCCGCCCGGGGCTCGCCCCGCCGCCTGTTTGCCTGTACCCGCCAGAGTATCAACGATTCGCTTCGTCAGATCGAGCCGGCGCAGAAGATGGTTTTCCGTGTCAGCGACATACAGGATGCCGTCCTGGTGCGTCATGCCTTGGGGATGGTTGAACTGCGCTTCTTCAAATGAGCCGTCTTGAAGTCCAATGGATCCGGCCCCGGCGATATCGAGAACTTTTCCCTGAAGATCGGTCACAACGATGCGATTGTGATTGGAGTCGGCGATGAAAAGGCGGTCGCTTTGTTCATCGGCGAGAATCTTACCGGGGAAAGAAAGAAAGGTGGGGGGCTCCTTATCCTTTTCCAAAGAAAGTTTGATGGGAACGTAATTGATTTTGTCGTGATATTTGCGGATTAAATACTGAATTGTCTGGTCGAGCCGCAGGAAATTCCCTTCGCCCGATACAGCCCCGACAACATAGCCTTCGGGATCGATGACGACCAAATGCGGCCAGCCGCGCGCTCCATACTGACGCCAGATTTTGAAGTCGGCGTCGTTGACGACCGGGTGTTCGATTTCGTAGCGCAGAACGGCGGAGCGGATATTGTCCGTCTCTTTTTCGTTCAAAAATTTGGCCGAATGGACGCCGATGACGACCAGTTCGTTGGGATATTTTTTTTCTAATTTTTTCAAGTCGGGAATCACATGCATGCAGTTGATGCAGCAATAGGTCCAAAAATCGAGCAGGACGATCTTCCCCCGCAGATCGGCCAGCCGCAGCGGCTTTTCGACATTGAGCCATCCCAAACCGCCCTCCAGCTCCGGCGCGCGAATTTTTCCTTGAACGTTAGTTTGCGCGATTTCCTGTCTCTCTTTCGAGTATTGATTGGCGGCGTAAGAGATGGAAAAAATCAGAAGAAGGATGCAAAGAGCCAGAACCGCTGATTCGATTTTTCGTTTTTTCGGCGTTGATTGATTGGGAAAAAAAGAAGCCATGAATCATCTCCACCGCGTTTTTATTAAATACTTGAAACTTGCTTTTAACCTATTCTACCCGGATTTTCGCTTGTCGACTGCGGCGACCTGCCGCTCGTCCGCCTGCCGCTGGGGCTGGAAGAAGCATCCAGTTGAATTGCATCGGCGGGATCGATCATGATATAGTGAAAAAAGCGGCGGTAAACGCCAGTCTCTACAATGAACAACATTCTCAAGTTCAGTGAGATCTCATTAACATAGAATTGCCGAGAAAGGGGAAACAATGAAACGGCGCGATATGCTTTCCATATTAACAGCAGGCGGCGCGGGGATGGCGGGCGCATCATCCGGAGCGAAGCCGGTGTGGGCGGCGAAGGAATCGGACGCGATCAAGATCACGGACGTCAAAGTCGTTTTGACGGCGCCGGAGCGCATCCGGCTTGTGGTCGTCAAGGTGGAGACCAGCGAGCCGGGGCTCTACGGCTGGGGATGCGCGACGTTTACGCAGCGCCCGTTGACCGTCAAGACGGCGGTGGAGGAATATCTTCGGCCGTTTCTGATCGGGAAAAATCCTGACAACATCGAGGACATCTGGCAATCGTGCTTCGTAAGCAGCTACTGGCGCAACGGCCCCGTGCTCAACAACGCGATCAGCGGCGTGGACATGGCTCTGTGGGACATCAAAGGCAAGCGGGCCGGCATGCCGGTCTATCAGCTGCTGGGCGGCAAATGCCGCTTCGCCGCCGATCTTTACGCTCACGCCTCGGGGCGCGATTTTCAAGAACTGGAAGACCGAATCCGAAGGTGGATGGAGCGGGGATACAGGCACGTGCGCGCTCAGGCGTCGGTGCCCGGTTACTCCGCTTACGGAGCGGGATCGGCGCAGAAGGAAGCCGACAAGCGGCTGCCCGAAGGAACCAGCGTTTTTGAACCGTCGGCCTATGTGCAACTCGTTCCCCAAATGTTCGAATATCTGCGCGATAAGTTGGGATACGAAGTCAAACTGCTGCATGATACGCACGAGCGCATCTCCAATTCGCAGGCGGTTTCGCTCGTCAAGCGGCTGGAGCCCTACGATCTATTCTTTCTTGAAGATCCCCTGCCGCCCGAGCAGGTCGATCATTTCCGGAGAATCCGGGAACAATGTTCAACGCCTCTGGCCATGGGGGAACTGTTCAACAATGCGCATGAATGGATCGATCTGGTCTCCGAGCGCTTGATCGATTATATGCGCGTGCATCTTTCGCAGATCGGAGGCTTGACCCCGGCGCGCAAATTGGCGGCGTTCTGCGAGATCTTCGGCGTCAAGACGGCCTGGCACGGCCCCGGCGATCTGTCGCCGTTCGGCCAGGCGGCAAACATTGCGCTTGATCTCGCCTGTTACAATTTCGGCGTGCAGGAGCAGCATATTTTCAACGACGCCGCTAACGAAGTGTTTCCCGGTTGTCTGAAGATTGAAAACGGATACATGTTCGCCAACGAAGCGCCGGGCTGGGGAATCGAATGCAACGAAGAACTAGCGAAAAAATATCCGTTCACTGACAAAGCGTCTTTCGATATGTTTTGGGGAAACGTACGCCGGCCCGATGGAACCATCGTTCGGCCCTGACGAATCAACTGATGCGGCGCGCTAGGGCAAAGGCGCCAACATCTCGCGTTGGATCTTTTGTTCGGATGAATGCGGAGGCGGAACCTGGTTCCAGGCGCCGGCGAATTCGCGCATGTTCTGGAGCAGATATTGGGCGGTCCGGTTCTCCGGCTCGATTTCCAGAACTTTGGAGAGATAACGGCGAGCGTTGCTGTATTTCAAGAGAACGGCGTACACTCCCGCTTGATTGATCAGCGTTCTGACATCGTTGGGATTCGACTCCAAGCGTTTGTCCAGACATTCGATGGCTTTTTGATAGCAATCGCGCGCTTCTTTGCGCTTCTCCTGATAATGATAAAGCTGGCCGAGGCCGATATAGGCCTCGGCCAGCTCGGGATGAATCTCGATGGCGTCTTCCAGAAATTGAACAGCCGTTTCATATTCGCCTGCGAGTTGGGCGTCCAAGGCTTTGCGGGCCAGTTTTTCCGCTTTTTTCTGCGGATCGCCGGAGCAAGAAGCGAACAGAAGCATGATCAGAACAATGCTGAAAACAGGATATCTCATTTTTCCGTCGATCTTCATGATTTATCAAAGTTATCAATCACTATCAGAAATCAATGTTATCAAAAATATGGGCTACGGGGAAACGCTTTGAACATATTCCACCCGGCCGCTGGCAAACGGCCCGTAAAACCGGGGATTCATGCTATGCGCCAGAGCATAGAGGCGGAATTCGTATGACTCTCCAAACACCGGCCCATTCTTGAAATGAGGCGCGAGATGCGGCGCTCCCGCCCGCCATTCGAAATAGTCGGCTGTGGGATCGGCGGTGCGGCCGACATAGGCGTAATGGGATGCGTCTCTCTCTTTGGCGTAAATATGAAAGTCTTTGACGTCATTCAGATTCATGACTTCTGGATCGAGCGGCCAGCGCACGACAAGAATTCTTTCCCCTTCCCGGTCTTCATCCAACTGACCGCATAAATCGTCATTGCTTTGCAAATCGTCCGTCACTGTAATGAAAGATCCATAATCGATGGGGCCGTTATTTTTCAACGGCCCATAAAATGATGGAATGCCGTTATAGGTCAGAGCATAGACCGCGAACGAATAACGATGCCCGAATTGGGGGCCTTGCCGGAATGGCCGCGCAGTCAGCGAAGCGTTCTTTTTCCATTCAAAAAACCATGTCAATCCGCCGCCGGTCCGCCCTAAATAATGGAATTGCGAATCGTCGTCGATCTGCACATAAATATGAACATCCTTGATTTCATAACTGAGAATCCCCGCCAATTCCAGATTCCATTGAATCGTCAGGCTTTGATCCGTACTGAAGTCTAGATCTTCGCCCCGGCTGAGATCGTCCGAAGACCAACGATTATCGCTGACAATGACTGATTTATCTTGCGGCTTTAAAAGCATCGGCGTCGGCGTTTGGATTGGATTTGAAGTCGGCGTCGGCGTTGATGTTGGATAGGACATAATGGTTGAAGTCGGCGTCCATGTCGTAGGCCGCGTGCGAGTCGGGGTCGGCGATTCAAACGGCGTAGGCTGCGCGGGCGTCTTAGAAACAGGAGTCGCGATGGGCGTCGCAGGCGTTTTTGCGGCCGTGGGAGCGACGGGCGTCCATGAAGGAGTGGGAGAAGACGTTGGAGAAGGAATTTCCGGCGAGGGCGTCGGCGCGATAGGTTCATCGATTGTTGTCGGCGTACAGGTCGGCGTCGGGATTGGATGGTTGACGATAATGGTCACGGCGGCTTCGGATATCTCTTGCCCGTCATCCAGCGAAAAGACAAAGGCGTCGCTTCCCTGAAAATCCGTTTCGGGAATATAGACGAGAGTATGCGCTTCGAAGTTGATTTCAGAAAGACGGCCCTGGCTCGGATGCTGTACGATGGAAAATATCAGTGCATCGCCGTCGGCATCCTCGCCCTGACAGGCAATAAAGACAGTCTGATTGCATTCGACGCATATTGTTTGAGAACAAGCAGAAGGCGCATCGTTGATCGGTTCGACAACGATGGAAACCTCCGACGGATCGCCTCCGGCGCCAGTGTCGACGTCATAGGTTCTATACGTGAAAACGTCCTTTCCATATTGATTGGGATTGGGAATATAGACAACGCTTCCCGCATAAGCTTCCAGGTTGGCAATTGAGCCGATGGTTGGAGAATCGACGACCTGATAAAAATAAACCCCGCCGTCCGCATCGCCGCCGCACAGTTGAATGTGTACGGGAACATCTTCTTGAGTCCGAACGGCGATCGGCTGGGCGATGGGGGGATCGTCGTCTTGATTGAGAACGCGAATCGTCACAACCGCTTTTTGAGAAGAGAGATATCCGTCTGAAACCGAATAGGTAAATTGATCGGCGCCGCAATAGTCGGCGTTCGGCGCGTAGGTCAATGCACCCGCGCTTTCATCGAAGGCGGATAATTGGCCGAATGACGCTGCTGATTCGATGAAGAAAACCAAGGGGTCGCCGTCCTCATCTTCTCCGATAAGTTGAATATCAATCGGAGCATCTTCCTGCGTCGAAATAAAAATGTTCTGTGCGACCGGCCTGTGCGTTGCAATGATTTCCACATAATCCACGGCGGAGGGGCATACGGCGTCGTCGACGGTGAATGCCAGGGTGTACAAACCGGCCGCCTCCGGCAGGAAAAACGGGCTGTAGGTCTGCCTGTTCGAAAATTGGGCGTGATTGTCACTCGGGCCGACTTGAATGGACCAGGCGCAGGCGGCGCTCCCCGAACCGCCCGACGACGATCCGTTCAATTGGATGGATCGCCCGCATTCGATTATACAATCCTCTCCCGCTTCCGCGATAAGCAGTGGGTGCACTGTGATTTCCACGATCCCTTCGCCCGTCAATCCAAGCCCGTCGCTGAGGGTATATGAGAACGAATCGATTCCGGAAAAACCCGCTTCAGGAGTGTAGGCGATTTCTTGGCCGTCATGGCTAGCCATTCCATGGGCGGGTTGATCGACTCTTTCGATGGATAACGAATCGCCGTCCGGATCGCCGTCGTTTGACAATACCTGCACGACGATCCCATGGCCCGCCCAAGTCTCCGCCGAATCGTTTTCCGCCATGGGCGCTTCGTTGCGGTTTTTCACTTCGATCACGAATTCCCGGGTAATGGTCAAGCCTCCGCCGTCTTCGGCTTTTATGGAGACGACATAGTTTTGGGATTGTTCATAATCCATCCTAACCGCCGAATAAAGACCATTGTTTTCGATATAAAAAACTTCGCCGGCGTCATCCGCCAGTTTGTAACAGTGAAAATCATCGGCGTCGGGATCGACAGCGGACAGATTTCCAATCCATGTTCTCGCAGGCATGTTTTCCTCAATCGTAAATCCATCGAGAAGAATATCGCTGGGAGGATCGTTGACTTCATTGATCGTAATGTGGATGGCAGCGAGAGAACTGTCGGCGTCGCCGTCGCTCGCGATGATCGTGAATGAGTCTTGACCGGCGTAATCGGCGCGCGGCGCATATTCCAACTCAGGAGGGACGCCGGTTAAAGAACCGTGAGCCGGCCCTTCGACGATGCGATAAACCAGCGGATCGTTTTCAACATCGACGGCGGTCAATTGGATCGACAGGGATTCGTCTTCGCATGTTGATAAAAATTGACTCTGGGCGCAGGGCGCATCGTTGACAGGGACGATTTCAATATGGAACGAGGCCGGATCGGATGCGTCGACGCCGCCCAACGCCGTCCCGCCGCTGTCGCGCGCAATGATTTCCAACTGAGCCGTTCCATAGGCGCTTTCCGCCAAGGCATAGGACAAATCGCCGGTTGGATCAACAGTCGGCGGTGAAGAAAATAAGGATGCTCCGCTTAAAATTGAAATCGCGTAGGTCGGCGTTTGATTCTCTTCATCCGCGCCTCCGCCCGGATCAAAGCGCGTAACGAAGGGAGAAACGATGGAAGGAGGGGCGTCTTCTTGGACGATTTGGTCTCCGGCGATCGAGAACGAAGGCTTGTCGTTGACGGGCTGGACGAAGATATCCACGACGGCTTCATCCGTAAGGCCGCGCCCATCATGGATTGTATATGTCAGGCGATCCGCGCCGGAGAAATTTTTTATGGGGATGTATTCAATTTGGTTGTTCACTATGGACGCCGCTCCATTTTGGGGAGACGCCGCGATGGACGCCAAAGTCAACACGTCTCCATCGGGATCGCCGTCATTAGATAGAGCGTCGATCAAGACCGTTTGATCTTCAAGCATGCTGATTGAATCGGGAAAAGCTCGGGGAGATCGATCGATGGCTATCGTTTTTAAGACAGGAGATGAAACGCCGCCGTCTCCATCCTCGAGAGAAAGACGGACAACTCGATCCGCCGCATCCGTCTCGGATGAAACGTTCGTGTAGGTGATGCATCTGATCAGGAATTGGGCGGCTTGCGGAGAAGCCTTCTCGCTGGTAAATGCAACAATGAGAGGCGTTTTACCGTCGTCTCCACCGGAAAACGTTCCAATCAGACTGCCGCTGTATTCGATTTGATTTCCATCTTGGATAACGAGGATCTGCTCATCGTCGCTGGAATGAACATCAAAGCCCAAACGATCGTTCACCGTTCCGCCTTCGATGATTTCCACCGTCAATCGGCCCTGATTGAAATCGGCGCTGTCGGGATCGGAAGCAGCGGCCTGGGTATCAAGATAAATAGGCCGCCCCAGAAATTGGATGATCTGGCCGCTGAGAACCATTACCGGCGGCTGCGACAGGGAGCATGACAGAGATTGAGATTCGCCGGGCGGCAAATCACCGCTGCTCGCCGATAAAGAAAATGTTTCCGGGGGATTCAAAGCATGATAGGTTATGGCAAGGCCATCGAAGGCCGCCGAGCCGTTCTTCGCGGCGACGGATTCATTGCCCAAAACCGCCGTCCCCGCTCCGTTGGCGGACAGGGCGACGGTTTGAGCGAAATCTTCATCCAAAATTCCGTTTTCATCCTGCGCCTCGACCGCCGGATCGACGCTGAAATCCATGGGCGAGCCGCTGAC
>JAFGTC010000271.1 GCA_016934335.1 Candidatus Omnitrophota bacterium
CCGGAGCGTAGAGTCTCTCCATAAAATCAGCGTCGCCGCTGTCTTCGAATCCGGCCGCGTCGATGACTGCGCTTTGCAGATCGTCCGCTATGGCGGCCGCCAGCAGGCACCACATTCCCGCATAGCCGCCTCCGATCAGATTCACCCGGCTCGCTTCGTAACGCGACTGCAGATAAGCAAGTGCGGTCAAGACGTCCTGCACGCGCAGGGCCGTTTCGCTCTGGTTGTAAGTGAGGAAATGGGGGATGTCAGTTTCTCGCCGGGCCTGCTGGAAAGGCGAATTGTATTCGCCGGTCATGAATACATCAACCATCAAAACGGTTTGCCCCCTATCCAGCAGAGATTGTAAAATCTCCCCGGGTTTTCCCGTATTAGGATCGAACCAGACGTCTTTTCCGTCGCAGTGAACCAACAGCGTCCCGCCGCCGGCGTAATTATCCGGCGCAAGAAGAATGGCGGGAATGCGATCCCCGACGCCTTCCCGGCCCAACATGATTTTTTCGACAAACAAATCGCCTTTCTTCTTGGCGTCAATCCGTTCGACGACCAGGGCGTTGGGATCGGGATTTTCCACGCCCAGCGCATGGCGCAAGGCTTTCCCTGCGCGCCGGCGCAAGGCGCTCAGGGATCGTTCATCCTCGGGAAAAATCGATTGCAGCTGTTTTTCCGACATCTCTTTCCAAGATTCCACGATGGCTTCTTCGCCCAGAGCGATGTCCGGCAAACCGTCGGGAAAGACCTTCATCTTATCCGGTTCAACGGGAAACGGCTGCTCCGTGAAATGGTCGGGATTGTCGTCGCCCAAGATCCAGCGCCCGAACCAGCGGTAGACCGCCTCCCGGCTGGGGCGGTTATAATTGTGGCCGGCGTCGATCTGAATGACGCCGACATTCTCCGGCTTCTCATACAGTTCGTATATGGACCGGATGGCGGGATATTCGACGCGCAGCGTTTCGGCGGTCCAGTCGCCGGTGCAGGAAACCATCATCAGCGGACGGGGCGCCATCATGGCGCCCAGTTCCACGTTGTTGAGATCGATGCGCAGATTCGCCGCATTTTCGCACAGACAGCCGCCTTGGAAATGCGACGAGAGCATATTCACTGGCGCGGCGGCTTTCACTCGCTCGTCCACCGCCATGATTCCATAGGTCTGAGTTCCTCCGCCCGAAGCGCCGGTGACGGCGATGCGATCCGCGTCCACATCATCCAGCGAGCAGAGATAATCGATCGCCCGGACGCTGTTCCAGAACTGCAGGCCGTGCAGCGACAAGCCCCACAGCCATTCGGCCGGCCCTCCGAATTTATGCGTCAGTTGCCGGTTGTTGTTATAGCCGATCATATCGATCGCGAAGGCGATGTATCCCTGCCGGGCGAAATTGATGCAGCGGCCGGGAACCGAGTTGTTGTCGGTGTTGGTGAGTATCCCTTCGCCCCAGTGGCCGTGCGGACAAAGCACCGCCGGGAACGGCCCCCGCTTTCCTTTCGGCCGATAGAGATTCCCCGTGACCAGAAAGCCCGGCATGCTTTCAAAATAGACGTTTTCGATGACATAGTCGTCGTATTCCACGCGGCCGGTCGTCACCGGATGAAGAGGAGTCCTGGGGGGCATGGGGGCGCATCCCATGCTCATCAATAAATGATCCTTCAAATATTGTTTGCGCAGCAGCCATTCATACTTGCTGCGATAGTGGGGAAATGGATAAAAATGATCTTTGCTGCGAAGAATGCCCAGGCGTTTGTCATCGCTGACCTCCGCCTTATTCGGGTGGACTTTGCACAAATCGAACCAATCGCCGGGATTCCAATCCGGATCGAGCGACAGCGCCGCCCAGCCGGCGGCGGAAGGATCAAAATAGTCGGCGCTCTTATCCGTGATGAATCGGATGGAGATGGTCTTCGCCTCGGGGATGTTGAATTCGCCTAGTTTTTTCCACGAATAAGCGTTTTCGGGCGATGGGTCGCCGGGTTGGATTTCGCGTTCTTGACCCTCTACGGCGATTTGAAGATATGATGCGTCTTTCGACCATGCCCAGCCTGTATAGGCGCCTGGCTGGCCAATATCCAAGCCATTGACATTGGCTTGAATGATTTGCTCGTGATTCAGAAGGATCACCTGATCCGCGCAGACGCACGTCCATGACAGAGTGAGACAAAGTCCCCAAAGTGTAAGCAGCGCCAAAAATCGATGCATGATCATTCTCCCTGAGTTTTTTTATATGCTTGATGCGAATACCCATAAAATTCTAGACGGTTTTCCGGAGAAAAGATACTTCACCTCTCTCTATCTCAATTTCTTATCGGCAAAAAAAATCGATGGATGAAAATGCAGAATCGACATTTATCATTGTTTAGATTGTTGTTTAACCGTTTACGAAGAGGGATCGTTTGTTCTATGATTGCTTTCTCAGCCAAATCGATTCGGCGCAATGGAATTTATCATGGTAAAAAGGCCTGATAAATTCAACAAAAGCGAAGAAATGAGAGGATGAATGATGAATGTCCATCGATGGATGATGATCGTTTCCATAATTCTCGCCGCGGCGGGAAGCGCACAGCATGGATGCGGCGAAGACGAATCGGCGGATCTTGATCGATGCCGCCTGCTGCACAATAATCCGGACCTGACGGTCGATTTAGGCGTCGGTCTTTGGGCGATTCCTTTCCCCGTCGATTGGGACGGCGACGGTGACAGCGATCTTCTCGTATCCACGGCGGATGTGCCTTATAAGGGACTCTATTATTTCGAGAATGCCGGAACGGGAATATTTAAGCCGGGCAAACGCATCGGACCCGGCAAGCGCAACGTCATGCCTTCGTATACAGGGGGGGGGATGTTGGTTTTCGAACCGGGGAAAGTATACAAGGATTTCAAGAACTCGCTCTTCGAACATCCTCTGCCGATTCCTTTTAAGCAGGATTTCTACGCGGGGCGCACGAATCAATGGCGCTGCGCCGATTTTGACGGCGACGGCGTCGACGATCTGATTTTCGGTGCGAGCGACTGGCGCGAATACGGCTGGGATAACGCTTACGATTCCTCCGGCCGGTGGACCAACGGCCCCATCCGCGGTTTTGTCTATTGGGCGAAAAATACAGGAAGCGGCGAATCCCCGCAATACTGTCCATCCCGACAAATCATGGCCGGCGGGAAGCCGTTGGAATTGTTCGGCTGCCCCTCCCCCAATTTGGTCGATTGGGATGGCGACGGCGACCTGGATTTGATTTGCGGCGAATTTTTAGACCGCATCACATTATTTGAAAATATCGGCGGCCGCACCCAGCCCGAATACGCACCCGGTCGCTTTCTCGAAATTGGCGGGAAAACTCTTCACATGGAACTGCAGATGCTGCAGGTCGTCGTCTTCGATTGGGATCAGGATCATGATCCCGACATCATCGTCGGCCAAGAAGACGGCCGCGTGGCCTGGATCGAGAACGCCGGCATGGACGAGAACGGCGAACCGGTTCTCAAATCGCCGGTCTTTTTTCAGCAGTATGCGCATAGCGTGAAGTGTGGAGCGCTGGCGACGCCTTACAGCTTCGATTGGGACGGCGACGGCGATGAAGACTTGATTTGCGGCAATACCGCCGGGTTTGTGGAATGGATCGAAAATCTGGGCGGAGGCGCCGATCCGCAATGGGCTGCGCCGGTTCGCCTCAAAGCAGACGGCCGGGCCATCCGCATTATGGCCGGCGAGAATCTATCCATCCAAGGCCCCGCCGAAGCGAAATGGGGATACACAGTGCCTTTCGTCGCCGATTGGGATATGGACGGCCTGCCCGACATCGTCATCAATACGATCGTCGGCGAAATCGTCTGGTACAAAAACATTGGAGCGCGTACGGCGCCTCAATTGGCGAAAGCACAGCCGATCGAAGTCATGTGGCCGGACGCCCCCCCGAAGCCCGCTTGGAATTGGTGGGATCCCAAACCCGGCCGCTTAGTCGTTCAATGGCGCACTCGCCCGATTATCCAAGACATCGATCAAGACGGTTTGAACGATCTGGTTCTCATCGACCATGAAGGATTTCTCAGTTTCTTCAAGCGAGGGAAAATCACTTATTTCAAAGACGGCTCGGCGACGGAAGAAAGGCTGGTTCTCCATGCCGGCCAACGCATCTTTTTAACCGGCGATGGGAATCCCCTCCAACTCAATGACGGCATCGCGGGAAAGAGCGGGCGGCGCAAAATCGATCTGGTCGATTGGGATGCGGACGGCGATCTGGATCTGCTCATCAACAGCCCGGGATCATCGCCTGCAGAATCCCGCAATATCGCCTACTACGAAAATATCGGAAAAAGCGGAGAATTTGTGTTTCGATACAAAGGCGACATCACCGGCGTGCGGCTCGAGGGGCACACCACATCGCCCACCACGGTGGATTGGGACGCGGACGGCGTTCGCGATCTTCTGGTCGGCGGCGAAGACGGATTCTTTTATTATTTCAAGCGTACATCGTCCCAGGAACTTTTGGGGCGATAAACCGGGAATCTCGTCTCTTCAAAACAAAAGCGCTCAGGGTTTTTGAGATTGCTCCAAAGGCGGTTTCAAATCCTCGAAACGCATGGCCGGCTTTTTCTGCCCGCGATGGCAGGTGAAGCAGGTGATTTGGATCTTGGATTCTTTGAAGAATGTTTCGTTGATCTCATCAACCATTTTCATCATATCGCGGGCTTTGTCTTTATGAAGTTCTTTCACATCGGCGCTGAAATCAGTCAGGATGTGACAAAACTTGCAGTCTACGCCCAGCGATTTCATGATGAATTTCATTTCATCTTGCAGATCGATCGCCGAATCTATTCCCAATATCTGCAGATTTCGGCCCGCTTTGCCCTTGGAGACGGATATCGGCGGCTCTTCCTGGCCCCATAAAACTCGAACGTCCGAAAAAAGGACCAGGGCGGCCGCCGCAATCAAAAGAAAAGATCCGTAGAGTATAATGTTTCGCATAAAAAGTCTCCTATGTTCCTTATGAAAAAATTGGATTTAGTGTACAGAAAAATACCGGGACGGCAATATCGTATTGTAAATAATCGTCATGCGGATCGGCTGTATAAATTCTATGCAAGTCGCCCCAAGCCCCTCATCTTCACCATCTCCAGTGCTAAAATCAAATGTTCACGATTAAATAGGAGATTCCGTCCATGATTACGATCTATCGTTGGAATGAAACATCGGAAGAGCAGAAGAAAAAAATTCTTTCGCGTTCGGCTCAAGACATCGATCAATTCGTTCCCCAAGCGCAAAAAATCATCGATGCGGTCAAGGAAAGAGGCGATGCCGCTATTGTTGAATTCACCAAAGAATTCGATGGCGCCGATCTTTCCCGGTTGGGATTGCGCGTCACTCCGGAAGAGATTGAAGGCGCCGAAGCTCATCTGGATCCGGACGTCAAAGAAGCCATCGATATTTCGTATCAAAACATCAAAACCTTCCATGAACGCCAGATGCCGGAAGAATTCTGGATGACGGAGATCATGCCGGGCGTCATGGGCGGCGAAAAAATTACGCCCATCGAAAGCTGCGTCCTGTACGTACCCCGCGGAACCGCCGCTTATCCATCCGTCTCTCTCATGCTCGGCGTCCCCGCCAAGACGGCTGGCGTGAAGCGCATCGTGATCGCTACGCCTCCCCAGAAAAACGGTCTGGTCGATGACGCGACTCTTTATGCGGCCAAATTGATCGGCGTCGACGAAGTGTACCGCTTCGGAGGCGTTCAAGCGGTCGCTGCGTTCGCCCTGGGCACTCAAACCATCCAGCCGGTTCTCAAAATCATCGGCCCCAGTAACATTTACGCTTCCGCTGCAAAAAAAATACTGTACGGCGCCATCGACGTGGGAACGCCCGCTGGCCCTAGCGAGTCGATTATCCTCACCGATGAGACGACCGATCCGGAACTGGCGGCCGCCGATTTGTTGATCGAAGCCGAACACGGCCCGTTTTCCGCCGCACTGCTGGTTACTCATAGTGAAGAAGTCGCCAGGAAGGCGCAGGAATTGATCCCTTCAAAAGTGAACGCTCTTCCGGAGAAGCAGCAGGGCTACATTACGAAAGTTTTCTCCAATTATGGCGGCATTATTCTGACCGATTCGCTCGAGCAGTCGGTGAAGTTTGTAAATGAATACGCTCCGGAGCATCTCGAAGTGCTCGCCAAAAATCCGTTTTCTCTTTTAGGAAAACTGAACAACGCCGGCGAGATCATGTTGGGGCCGTGCACTCCCATATCGATCTGCAATTATTCCTTGGGCGTCAACGCCATCCTTCCTACGGGAAGCCGGGCGAAAACCTCGTCGGTTGTCACAGTCTTCGATTTTCTGAAGCGAACGTCCGTCAGCTACGCCACGCAGGAAGGCTACAAAGCCTTGCAAGGTCATGTTGTGAAATTTGCCGAGTTTGAAGGATTCCCCGCTCACGCCGAAGCGGCAAGACGAGAGAGGAGCGAATAACGATGTTGACTTTTGATCCAATTACTATCGAACGAAAAAGCCGGGAATCGATTATCCGGACGACCATTCAAGGCGGCGAGCGCAATCCTGACTTGAAGAAGGGCGTCAATACTTCCATCCATTTCTTGAATCACATGATCGAGCAATGGGCCTGGCGCTCCTGTTTGAACCTGGCCGCCGACGTGCAGTTAAATGAATTTGTCCTGCAGCATGTCATCGCCGAGGATTGCGGCCAATGCTTCGGCGAAGCGCTGGGGCGCGTTGCGATGCAAATGATGCAGGAGCAGGGAATCAACGGAAGCGCCTCGGCCGAGGGATTCATCGATGAGGCCGCCGCGCGGGTTCGCTTGTCTTTTGAATCCCGAACCGGCTTCTTTTTTAATCGCCGGCGCATTCGCATCGCCGATCAGGTGGAGGATATGCACTCGACCGATTTGTGGAATTTTCTTGGAGGGCTTGCCCAAGGTGCAAGGGCGACGCTCCAAATTGACATCCTTTCCGGCGAAGATCCCCATCACATCTGGGAAAGCGTCTTCCGCGCTCTCGGAGAAGCGACGCGTTCCGCCCTTTCCGCATGTCCATGGAGAAAAGGTCAGACAGCCGGCGTCGCGGGATTCATTGAAATCGATCAGAAATAAATTTATTTACCTATGTAAAAAAATGAGGTTCCTATTTATTTTTGGGAAAACAAGTTATACTTTTCCAAAATGATAACGTAATCATAACTTTTCATGGATTGGGACGAAATTCATATAAATTTCAATGTGGAATGCCTGATTTTATTATCCATGAATTATTTCGCCGTTGATGTATAACTGAATCCGCATCAAGCGGCGGCTTGTCTCCCATCTTTGCTGTTTTTCTCATCATCGTCATTATTCCCATCTTTGTGAATTCCAGTTCGATGTATGTAATCATACGCTGACAAGAGGTCATGGCGCCATGAGCGTATATCAGGATTTACTCAAAGACCACGTTTCCAATCTCGATATCAACAGAGATCCGACTATCGTTTCCCTCGGCGGCACAGTCCGCGAAGCGGTCGAGCAATTGAAAGAAAACAAGCGGGGCTGCGTTCTGGTTTGCGACGGGACGGTGTTAAAAGGAATCTTCACGGAGCGTGACTTGCTCATGCGCGTTTTAGGCCGGAAACGGAAACTGGACGCTCCCATCCAGGAATTCATGACTCCCAATCCCATTACGGTTCGTTTGGATGAGGCGCTGGCTGTGGTCGTCAAAAAAATGCGCAATGGAGGACATCGTCATTTTCCCGTTATTAATGAGGAGGGGCGTCCCATCGGCGTTCTTTCCGTGAAGCATATCGTTCATTTTTTGGCGGATCATTTCCCGGAAGAAGTCTATAATCTTCCCCCGGATTCCGATGAAGCATTGCCGGCGCCGGAAGGCGCTTAATTGTACGAAGATAAGGTTTTACAAACCATCCTTGAAATGGACAGAGGATAATGACAACCACTTCAACCAAATCGGTAAACAAGAAGCGGCAAGTTAGTGAAATTGAACAAGCTACTGTTCGGTTCGCAGGTGATTCCGGTGACGGCATGCAGTTGGTCGGCGATCAATTCACGCATTCATCGGTCTTGTTCGGCAATGATGTAGCCACTTTGCCGGATTATCCGGCAGAAATTCGCGCTCCCGCCGGTTCATTAGGGGGCGTCAGCGGCTTCCAAATCAATTTCGCCGGCAAAGAAATTCATACGCCGGGCGACAAAGTCAACGCGCTTTTCGCTATGAATCCGGCCGCCCTCAAGGTGAATATCGCCGATCTTGACGCCGGCGGACTCCTGGTTGTCAATAAAGACGCCTTTACAGCAGAAAATCTTAAAAAAGCCAATTACGACAGCAATCCGCTCGAAGACGGCAGCCTGAAAAACTACAAGGTTATACAGATTCCTCTCTCTACCCTCAATCAAGAGGCGGTTGAAGGTCTGGGGCTAGATAAAAAATCGGCGGAACGCTGCAAAAACTTTTTTGTATTAGGTTTGGCTTATTGGATTTACGACCGCCCCATCGAACAAACCCTCAATTGGCTCAAGAAAAAATTCGCCAAAATGCCGGAAATCGCCGAAGCCAACGAACGAAGCATGCGGGCGGGGTATCATTTCGGCGAAACCACCGAGTTGATCGCCAATACCTACCAGGTTCACAAAGCCAATCCAGCGGCGGGCACCTACCGCAAAGTGACAGGCAACGAGGCGACCTCGCTGGGATTGATTACAGCATCCAAAATATCCAACAAGCCTCTTTTTTACGGCAGCTATCCCATCACGCCCGCCAGCGAGATCCTGCAGGATCTTTCCGCTAAAAAGAATTTCGGCGTAACGACCTTCCAGGCGGAAGATGAAATCGCCGCCATTTGCGCCGCCATCGGCGCTTCGTACGGCGGCGCCCTGGCCGCAACCGGAACCAGCGGGCCGGGCATGGCGCTCAAAACCGAAGGAATCGGTCTGGCGGTCATGACGGAGCTTCCTTTGGTCGTCGTCAACGTACAGCGCGGCGGTCCGAGCACGGGGCTGCCTACGAAAACCGAGCAAGCCGACCTGTTCCAAGCGCTTCTGGGCCGCAATGGAGAATGCCCCGTTCCCGTGCTGGCGGCCTGCACTCCATCCGATTGTTTTTACATGGCGATTGAAGCTTCTCGAATCGCCATGAAATTCATGACGCCCGTCATTCTTCTAACGGACGGCTATCTGGCTAACGGCGCCGAGCCTCTGCGCATTCCGGACATCGACGATTTGCCCAAGATCGACGTCGATTATTTCACCGATTCCAGCGCCGCTCCCTTCAAGCCCTATACGCGCAACGAGCGCCTGGCGCGCCCCTGGGCGCTTCCGGGAACGCCGGAACTCATGCATCGGGTCGGGGGATTGGAAAAAGAGCACATCACCGGCAATGTCAGTTACGATCCCGCCAATCATGACTATATGATCCGCCTGCGCCAGGAAAAGGTGAACGGAATCGTCGAAGACATCCCCCTTGCTCAAGTCAATGGAGATGAGGAGGGCGATCTGCTGGTTGTCGGGTGGGGAGGCACGTACGGTTCGATCATGACGGCGGTGGAAAAACTTCGCCAAAAAGGAAAATCCATTTCGAGTCTGCATATCAAATACTTGAATCCTTTCCCGAAGAACCTCGGCGCCATTTTGAAGCGCTATAAAAAAGTCGCGGCGGCGGAACTGAATCTGGGGCAGCTGCAGTTTGTCCTTCGATCCAAGTTCCTCGTGGACGTCAAGAGCGTCAACAAAGTGCAGGGCAAGCCGTTTCGGGCGGACGAGTTATGCGACGCCTTTCTTGAAATATTGGAAACCATCTGATCCGGAGATGATTTTATGACGGTTGATTCACAAACCACTCCATTGAGCCCCAAAGATTACGCCAGCGATCAACACGTGCGATGGTGCCCCGGCTGCGGGGATTATTCGATTTTGGCGCAGATGAAAAAAGCCTTGGCCGAATTGCAGATTCCCAAGGAAAAGTGCGTATTCATCTCGGGAATCGGCTGCTCCAGCCGATTCCCTTATTATTTGGATACATACGGGATTCACGGCATTCACGGCCGCGCGGCCGCCATCGCCACCGGTTTGAAGATGGCGCGCCCCGATTTGTCCGTCTGGGTGATCACCGGCGACGGCGACGGATTGTCGATCGGCGGCAATCATTTCATTCACACCATCCGCCGCAATGTCGATCTGAATATCGTTCTGTTCAACAACCGGATTTACGGTTTGACCAAAGGCCAGGTTTCTCCAACCTCGGAGTTCGGGAAAAAAACCAAATCGACGCCCTGGGGATCGGTCGACAACCCCGTGCGGCCCATCTCGGCGGCGCTGGGCGCGGAGGCGACTTTTGTCGCTCGAACCATCGACACTCATGTGAAGCATCTCGCCAACATCCTCGTGCAGGCGGCGCAGCATAAAGGCGTTTCGTTTGTGGAAGTTTATCAGAACTGCAACATCTTCAACGACGGCGCCTATTTATACGCAACCGACCGCCAGCAGAAGTTCGACAACGTGCTCGAATTGGAGCATGGCAAGCCTATGATTTTCGGCAAAAACGGCGAGAAGGGCATCCGGTTCAAGGATTTTCATCTCGAAGTGGTTACGATCGGAGAAAACGGCGTGACCGAAAATGATCTTCTCGTTCACGACGAAACGCGCAAAGATCCTTCGCTGGCGTTTTTGCTGGGGAATTTATCGTATCCCGAATTTCCCGAACCGATCGGCGTTTTTCGGAGTGTATCCAAGCCAAGTTATGAAGAGTTGGTCGCTAATCAGATTCAACAAGCCCGGGAAAAAATCGGCAAGAATGAACTAAAAGATCTTCTTTATACTGGAGATACGTGGGTTGTTGAATAATACGGCGCCGTTTTTTCCCGTTTGGAGGGAGATCTACGATGAAGACGGAACTAGACAGCGTTAACGGAAAAGAGCAGGAACTGAAGCGCTGCATCAAAGAAGATAAACTGTATGAACTGCACCCTAAGTTGAGCATCCGCGTCGCGCCGGATATGCCGGTGGAAGACGTTATTCAGACGATGGTGGATAAGAAGGTCGGCGCGGTCTTAATTGTTGAAAACAATGAACTTATCGGCATATTCAGCGAACGCGACATCATACGGCGCGTCGCTCTCGATTATGATCAAGCGGCGGATCGGCCGATCCGCGATTACATGACGAAAAATCCGGTGAAGTTAAGCATCAACGATACGATCGCGTTTGCATTGAATCATATGGACGTAGGTGATTATCGCCATATCCCGATAATGGACGATCAAAATCTTCCCACCGGCATGGCGGCCGCCCGCGACATCATCCGCTACATCGACTACAATTGCCTCGGGGGCCCGGAATAAAAAAGTCGACTAAACCGATAAAGAATATAAGAAGAAAAGAGGATGGGAGCGATCCCATCCTCTTTTTATAAACCTAAAATTAATAATGATTACTATTATTAAAATGATTAC
>JAFGTC010000272.1 GCA_016934335.1 Candidatus Omnitrophota bacterium
CGAGATTTTTGGTGGAATCCAGATTCAACAGGATGGCGTCCATCGCATCCAGGCGAATGGACGAGGGAACCGAACGGCTGCCGGAAAGCAGTCCCGACTGATTATCGACGGATATCTCCGTATCGAAATACGTCGGATCGGTGCGCTCAAAACTCTCCATGCCTCGATAGCCCGGCAAAACCGCCAAATCCATGGAAACCGTGTTTCCGGGGATGTCGACTAACACATTATTGAACGTCGTACGATATTTGAACGAATCAACATAATGCCCGGACGGATCGGAAAGCGTCACAAATTTATCCCCGGGATTATGCGTTAAAATATCCTCTTGGACATCCACAAGACGCAGCCGCAAATCGCTCTGCTGAGCGTTGACCAACTCGCCGGAGCCCATCGGCTCGCTCTTGGTGGACAGACTGCGAATCACCATCGCCTCTTCCTGAGGCGCCAACGTCACCTCCACAACCCGATCGTCTATATTCGGAACGCTGGGGTAATTATTTTTGATGAATTCTACCAGAGCGTTTTTATGATTGGCCAAAAGAACTTTGTTGTCTTCCAACAATAAATCCGTCGAGCTGATCGTCCCGCCGGCATTCGATATTTTATCTTTTTTAAGCAGCGGTTCATGAGGAACGCCGTCGCCCGGCAGCCCCTCGTTGGACGTCAATTTGCGGCCGTCATCGCCCTGATAAGAAGGCTTCATCCGCCCGATCACCGTATCCTCGGGAATCAAATAATGCCCATAAGGCGTATCGATCGTCCAACCGGACAAGTCGATGTCCTCCGTCGAGAGATTGACCAACTCCACATACTGCGTCCACGGGCTGATCAATTCCAAGCGATCGAACGAGGTGGCGTACATATCGCCCGATCCCGGCCCGCCAATCGGCTCGTTGGCGATGATGCGCACTTCCAACTCGCCGTCCGAACCGACGACGACGCGCTGCGATGGCGAGAGCCGGTACTTATCGGCCATGGGATACGGCGATAGACGATAGGGCAGCCGGAAACTTTCATTAACCGTCCCGGGCAGAATCGCCGTATCTCGACGGATCAATTCCTTGGTCCAAGGCGACAAGAAGGGGCCGGTATTGTCCTGAACGTCGCCGAATGCCGAATCCGATCGGAACGTAATTTCGCGGCCGTTGAAGAAATATCGCACTTCAGGCCTGTAGCGATGATAAGGATGCATGTAAAGGACGATATCGTAAAAGCCCTCGGGGATGTTCTCAAACACCCACACCGCTTCCTCCGCCGGCTCTGTACCGACCAAAGTCGTATCGCTTTGCGCCGGCTGCGCCAGGTTGGTGACCGAGAAGATAAAGGCCGGCGCCATCGTATCCATATTCACGATGGGAAGATAGGTATTTAAAGTATTCTGAAATCCGTTTGGCAGAAACGTATAACTGGGCAGGGAGACGGGCGCCTGATCGCCGTCCGCGCTCTCAACGACGGCGCCCCAGTTCGTATCGTAATGCCGGTTGCCCGGATGCTGACCGTCGTCCTTGTCGCCGCTTTCCACTGAAAACCGGCTTCGATAGCTGATCAAATACCGGAAGGGATCGTTCACAGCCGCTTCTTGATTGACCTGAATCGAATCCAGCGTTTCCTCCGCCTCCAAACGGATGACCGGCTTCGCCATGATTTCATTGATCCGGATCGCCTCCACTCCCTCGAACTTCACCGGCATGCCGGTCTGCGGAGGGTTGGGCAGCGTCAAGCGCATCTGCTCGCCGAATTCCTGACGATCCTGAGCGGACGAGTTGGGCCCCGCCAACAAACGCGGGTGCATGCGGAATCCTCTCTGCCGCGTCGAATACAGCGACAACGTCCGAATCGTCACCGGATCGGCCAACACCGGATCGTCCTGACTCTTCCCCAATAAATTCCGCACATCTTCATCTTCGGAAACCGGGAAGGGCATCCACGAATCGATTGAATCCATCAAATTCAACGCAATCTGAAATTCGGGAGGATCTTCATCCATGCGGCCGTCTTCATCGTCGTCATAACACGCGATGTATCGCTCGCCGATCTCATCCACTTCGCCGTCGTTGTCATTGTCCACGCCGTCCAACTCCGGCGCAAACATCGCCGCCAGCACCTGGGGATCATAAAAATCGGCATACCCGTCATAATCGTCGTCCGCTAAACTCGTGCGCAGCAAATTGTCGCGGTTATCCGGATCCTTGACTATGCGCCCTTCGCGCGAATCTTCATCCGCTTCGGGATCGCCCCCCAAACCGGGATAGCCGTCGCCGTTCAAATCACCCCAAGCGTCTTCACTTACATGCCATTCGGGATCGTACGACAACAGACCGTCGCCATTGAAATCGCCGGTATCATCGATCAGGAGATCGCCGTCGTTGTCCCGCCCGTCGCCTTCGACGACCAAACCGGGATAAATGTCCGTAATTCTCTCGTCATAGGTCACGAGATCGCCTCGGCGAGAATCGAAATTGGCGGCGGTGAGATCGCTGCCCGACCCGTCTTGGTCATCCCATCCCAATAAACGCATATCGCGAATGACTTCATCGCTGCTCGTGCGTATTTTGTCGCGCTGCTCGCCGTCGCCGTCATAATCCAAGCCCGTCGCAAAAGCGGGCGCCCCCACATCCGCCTCGCCGAATCCGTCGAAATCGCCGCTGGGATAATGATTCCCATCCCAATCGTCAGACGGTTCGTCGATCAATCCGTCTCCATCGTTGTCGATTCCGTCTTCGACATTGATCTCCGCATCCGCCTGCCAATCTCCGTCTTTATCCACTTGCAGCGCCAATAAATCTTCCAACCGCACCTTGGGGCTGTACTGGAAATCCGCCTTGTCGATAAACGTATTCTGATCCCAAACATCCACGGCCAGCCAATTGCTCGACAGGTTGGGATTAATTTTGGCCACTTCGTTATTTTTCGCGGAAAGCGGTCCGGAAATTTCATCCGATTGGCTGTAAATTGTAGTAGACTGGCTCAGAATATCGTACAGGGTGGGAAACGTCTTGAGCGCAGGATCAGACAGCCGCATTCGCTCGACCAGTTTTAAATCCTCCAGAGTTGTATACGGACGATCGTTCCCCTTGGGTTGAAATACATTAAATTCATTGGGATCATCCACTCCTTCGCCTTGTTCATCGATATAACCGTTGCCGTCGTTATCGATTTTGTCTCCGGGGCGAAACTGCTCGGCGTTATTCTGATCGAACGCCTCCGTCAGCGGCGACCCGCTGGAATTTTGCGTCGAAGGACCGATATAACGCTCATCTTCTTCGTTCTGCAATCCGTCGCCGTCATCATCTCTCCCGTTTCCCATAACGACGAACGGTTGGCCTTCAAAATTCTGGACGCCGAAAGCATTACTGTACTCTTCGATTTGGACAATTTTCGGATTTCCGTTATTGTCATCGTCGCGGCCGTCTTCGCCAGGCCGGACGCTCTCCGTCGCCCCCCCGTCCTCGATGCTTCCATATCGGAAATTGACGATCGCTCTGGCGACATTTTCCGCATCGGCGGCGTTGAAATTAGTGACGCCGCCGCTCGACGTGTTGTAACGAACCACCCGGTTGTAAAGAAAGACGGGAAGATCCAACTCCGTCGGCGAAACGCCTAAATTATAGGTTTGCCCATTGCCGGCCCCCCAGTTGTTCCCCGCAAAATTGATGTTGATTTTGGCGCTCTCATCGAATACGCCCAGCCGATCGTTATCCACATCGTACCCCGTGCCCGGCGCGAAGTACTTCCCGTCGCGCCGCAGATCGTAGCCGTCTTCGTCAACGCGAAAATCTTCATCGTCATCATTGGCGACGCTTCCATCGACGATTCCATCCAAACTGTCATCGATATTTTTTAAGCCCGGCGCATTATCCCCCGCACCGAAGCGCTTATTCCCCTGAATCCCGGTCACATCGCCGGGAGGATCTTCATCAACGCCCAGCGGGATGGGCGTAGGCCAATAGCGGAGATTCTTGCGGTTGAACACCGATTGAGGGCGAGCGTCTAATTGGTGGCTGCGCGCATCGTAGGCCAAATTATTCCCGATCCATCCGGCGTACCCCGTCGCCCAGTCGTCCTGCAAAGAGGTATAATGCGGTTGACTGCGGCCGATCACCTGATTCGGCTTCAACGGATTCAGATCGTTCGACAACTGCGCCAAGACGCCCTGAATGGCCGCTTCGGTCGCCACCTGGACATTCACGCTGTCCGCGTATTGCTGGATCGTGTTTTCCTCCATGCGAATGGTGTACGTGAAGCCCACCATCACGATGGCGAAAATCGACAGCAGCGCCAATACGGTGAGCAAGGCGACGCCCGACTCCTTCGGCCGCTTCGTCTGTGTCTCTTTCAGCGTAATCGATCGTTTATTCATGATTCCACTCTTTATCTGGGACATTTTCTTACCTGAACCGTTCTCCAACCTGTCTCGATTTATAAACTTCCTACCGTTCGATAGTTGTTCGGCAAGAAGACGCGCGTCGAATAGGTTTTGGGATTGTAGGAGCGATCCCGATCTTGAACATAAATCGTAATCTCAATCATGTCCGGCAAACCGTCCGTCCGCGCGGCGATCTTCTGATAGAGTTCATAAAAAGCATTCCGCTGCGGATTGCGCCACGCATTTCGAAGCTGGCGCGGATCGCTGATCAAAAACCGGCTGGTCGATCCCGCCATACGCGGATACATATCTTCCGGTTCGTTCACGATCACATTGGCGAAGCTGGTCATCGAATTGCCTTCCAAACTATTGTTGGCTGCAAACTTGTTGAAAATCTTTTCCGACGGACTCAAAAGCGCCGTCTCCCGGCTCGAATCCCACTCTTGCGCCATCCGCCAGCCGCCCCGGTTATAATCGTAATACCAATATTGGAACCGCAGACCGCGAACGTCATACGCCAATACCTGAAACAGATTCCCGGGATTTTGACTGTTGTTATTCGATTGCCCGATCTGCCCGTCTTCCGCCCCGTCATCCCAATTGTTGATGGCCTGCTGCACCGCGCTCTGGCGTACGATCTGCCCGATGGGGACAGCCGGCGGCAAGAGTAATTTCCGGGAAGAATCATCTATGAACTGACCAAAATCCAATAATTGCTGCCGGCTGCTGGACGAGCTGGAATCCAACTGCAAGACTTGCGCCCGGCGCACCAGGCGCGTGCCGGCGGGGTTCAGCCCATACGAGATTTCCTGCAGAATCACCGTCCCCGAACTTTCCACGGCGCTGACAAAATGCAGTATGTCGCTGGGAAACAAGCCGATGTCTTCGTCAATGCACGCTTGATCGCCCGGCTCGCATCCCAGGGGATCGGGTATGGGGCTGGCGCCCTTCAGGGCGGCGGCGGCGCCGTCATTGTAATCTCCGTCCACGCCGTCAAGCACTTCTTCATCGATCAAACCGTCGCCGTCGTCGTCCTTCCCCGCCCCGGGCGTTTTGGAATCGGGCTCCACAACCACATCCCGGTTGATCCCGGCGAAACGAAAGCGGGGCCCCGTATTCTCGCTGGAGGAAGCCACGACGCCCACCGGCTTGACCGAATCGGGCGTCAGATAGGCGGATCGCAGCTCGGTCGCCATATAATCCAGCGTCGCCCGGGCGGTTTCATTGATTTCCATGCGCCGCATCGCCACTTCGCGCGCCGTAAGAACCGCCCGGAACGTTTGAGCCGCCATGCCCGCTAACAAGGTGATCACCGCGACGGAGATCATCAACTCCACCAACGTAAATCCTCGTCCCTGCTCCGCCGGAGGCTTCTGCCTATTCATTCTCTTTCGAGCAACCATGTTCTGCCTACCTTCTTCAGACCTTCTCCATCCCTCTCAGCCTGAAATGGATCCTTGTTCTGTTACATGCCCACCAAGGGCAGCGATAAAATGCCCCGCGGCTGACCGCTCGTCAACGAGAAGGACTGACTGGGATTGTTCAAATTGATAAATCCAATTAGCGTATATTCGTACAGATACACATCTTCGTCGATCAAGCCGTCTAAATCGTTGTCCAGACCGTCCAATTTCTCTTCATCCACCCCCCAACTCACTCCGCCGTACGACAAACGCTGCTTGCGGATCACTCGCGGATCGTTGGGCGCGATTTCGTCTCCGCCGTTCGGATCGACCTGCTTCCGATCGCCGTCGTTATCCACTCCGTCGCCTCCCCACGTAATCAATATTTCCACCCGCATCCATCCCGGAAGCGGAGCGGCGATGCAATCTTCGTCCACCAAACCGTCCCGCCTTCGCGGCTGCTGCGTATAGCCTCGCAGCATCGATAATCCCCTGTTCGGTCCCGGGACAATAGGAAAATCGTAATCCAGACCGTCCGGCAGTTCCTCGTCCACAAATCCATCGCCGTCATCGTCGATCCCGTTTCCGAGATCAGGCGTTCCGTCGCCGTTGATGTCGGTTATACCGAAACGGCCGTCATTGGGAATACGCCCCACCGATATCTTCCATGAATATCGATCGTAAGGCGGCGGAAACGGCGCGGGGCAGAAGGGGAACGACGCCAAGCGGCAGTCTTCATCGATCCTGCCGTCCCCGTCATTATCGATCCCGTCCCAGATCTCTTCATCGATTCCCTCATCGATGCGCCCGTCGTTGTTGTTATCGAGACCGTCCATGACGGCTAAAAGCCCCCGGCGATCCGGCTCGAACTCGCCATCGCCGTCATTGTCGATTCCATCGCCCGCCAGGAGAGGCATCATGACAAACTGAGAACCCAAAACACGCACCGACGCAAACCGGCAGTCCTCATCGATAAGCCCGTCTCCATCGTCGTCGATTCCATTCGCAAACTCTTCGTCTATATTAGGCTCAGGATCGTAGTAATAATCTCCATCCGGCGCCATTCTCGAAAATTTACGCGGGATTCCCCGCCCCCCGTTGGTCGAGCTGTCCCCGTTGTCGTCGATCACACCGTCTCCATCATCGTCGACCCCGTTGGGCTGGATGCCGGAATACGGCACTCCATCCGGCTCCGGAAGACCGTCATAATCGATATCCGGCTGCCGATTGGAATTCAAATCGTTAAGATAATCCGGGCGACTGTATATTTTCTCCTGATCGAACATGATATTGTTCGTATCGTCGTCATAACAATTCCCGGGAATGGGAATGAGGACGTTGGGCGCGCCGGGCAGGATGGGATAACTGATGGGATCCATCTTCAATCCCTCGAACATGCTCTGCGCCAACATGGCCGCTTTGGTTGTATCTTCCGCCCGACGGCTCACTTCGATGCCGTATGGGAAGACTTTGACAATCGCCAAAAGCCCCAGTCCCAAAATCGCCGAGGCGACAATGACCTCAATCAGCGTAAAACCCGATTGACGCCGCCTTCGCGCCGGTTGCATCGTCCTCGCATGGAATATACTCTTAGGGCAAATTCTGCCGCTCATGATTCTCTCCCAGCCGCTTTTTTTATTCCTTGACAAACTCGTCCAAGGGCCATGGGTTCATTATTGCGTAATCGTATGTACGAGTTTTTCCTGTAAGCCGAATAATTTCAATAGTTTGAACCTTATTCCGCTCTAAAGATTCTTCCGTGGGCGGATTCGCCCACTCCAATTTCTGATCGTTCATTTCATCCAAAACGTTCGTATAATCGCCGCGCTCAGAACGCAGATCGAATACTTCCCCCGTTCGTATGAGATGGAAAACCGGCTGAATCTCATTGTAAAGCGTTTGGGATTCCTGCCCGGCAAAATACACTTTTTGGATCGATCCCCGGGGGCTGAACTCGACGCATATCGTATTTGGATTCCCCCTATAACCGGGAATGCGGCCGTCTACATCCGCGATCAGAATGCCGTCCGGAAAGTTTTGCGGATCCGTCAACTCGTAGGCATTGGGTTCACGGATATTTCCCCCCACGCAGGTCGCGTTGGCGTCGAATGGATATTCTTCGCAGATTTTGCCTTCAATCCAAATTTGCATGGGCTCATTAAACTGCCCCGACAACGAAGGGGGATTGTTGCTGAGCCCGCTCAGTTCTCCCGTATAAATGACCACGCGCCGGCTCTGCCGCATGGCGATCGCGCTCTGCCGCGCCTGCTTGAAATTGGCGTTCAATATCTGAACGCCCGAACTCACGCGGCTCTCCGTCAATTTTTTGACGTAATTCACGGCGCCGTAGCCTACCAATACGCCGATTATGCCAATCACGATCAACATCTCGGTCAAGGAAAAACCGGCTTGACTTGACAAACGGCGAACATCTGGATTCGATTTAAGTCTCATGGTTCCAGACCTTTATTGTATTTTTGGCATTCAAGCCTTTTCAGCACTGCATGCCTTCGTTTTAACAATATCACGCTTTTTGAAAACTGGGGGTTGGATCTTTCTATGGACCTCGTTTTCGGCAAGTAGTGCACGAAGTCCGCAACGATTTATTTTCTCAAATAAATCCGCAATGCAATTATATCCAGCCAAGACCTTACCCGTAGGGTCATGCTGAATCCCCAGTTCAATGCGTTCCATTTTGTATACAAAATTAACGATAATTCGTTAATTCTCAAGAGAGCCTGCGCTCCCCCTACTCTGCCTTAACAACACATAAACCCAATATCTTCATTAGATTAGGAATCTTTTTCTCTTCTGCCACCCTACACTATATCATGGGCTCAAAAAACCATCAAATCAAATGCAACTTTTTTTAGGATTTTTTCAAAAAAATGAGATTTTTACCCCATTTCCGGATATTGACTTCCTTGCGTCTATTTTATTTCCCCCCGCTCTTGTGATAAGGTTGACTGGTTCATATCACCCTTTTAGTTAGGAGAAGATCATGAGTACTCGATTTTGGATGACAGTTTTCAGCCTCGCCATCATTATAGCGGGATCTTGCCCATTGGGATATTCCGATGGATTTCTGTTGAAAGACGGCGATACAATCGTCTTTCTCGGCGACAGCATCACTCAATTGGGAAAGGCGCCTGAGGGCTATGTGACCTTGTTCAAAATGTTCTGCGACGTCAGCGGCTACGAAGTGAACGTCATCAACGCCGGCATCAGCGGGCACAAATCCAACGACATGCTGGCCCGCCTCGACAAAGACGTCCTCAGCCATCATCCCGACGTCGTCAGCATCTCCTGCGGCGTCAACGATGTATGGCACGCCTTCAAAAAGGATAATCCCTCCGGCGTCCCGCTTCCCGAATACAAAAAGAATATGACGGAAATCGTCGACCGCTGCCTCCAATCCGGCGCCAAGGTGCTTCTCTTGACAGCCACGCCCATCTTCGAAGACCTCAACAGCGAAGAAAACCAGAAGCTGGCCGCCTACAACGAGTTCCTCCGCCAATTGGCCAAAGAAAAAATCGATGCGGGGAAAAACATAATTCTCTGCGACCTCAACCAGACCTTCCAAGACTGGTACAAACAAAAAATGCGCCAGGATAATCTACTCACGACCGACGGCGTTCATATGAATCCCCGCGGCAACCGGCTGATGGCGGCCCATATCATTCAATCGCTCGGGGCGACGAACCGCGAGCTGGCCCTGGTCAAAAAACGCTGGGAACTGATCAATAACATGTAAGAAAGGAAAGGACCGATCATGAGCGAAACTACTCAAAAACAGACCACCCGCAGAGGATTTCTCAAAACCACGGCGGCCGCCGGGGCCGGCGCTCCATTCGTCAACACCCTGGTCAGCGCCAATGCAAAAGCCGCCTCCGATAAACTGAACATCATCTTCATCCTCATCGACGACATGCGCTACGATTCCATGAGCTGCATGGGGCATCCCTTCCTCAAAACCCCCAACCTGGACCGCATGGTCGCAAACGGCGTCATGTTTAACCACGGCTATGTCACCACCTCTCTCTGCTCCCCCAGCCGCGCCAGCATTCTCAGCGGTCAATACGCCCACCGTCACGGCGTCATGGACAACTCCACCCTGCTTCCTCAGGGAACCCCGACCTTCCCCGTCGAACTGCAGAAAAACGGCTACGAAACCGCCTTCATCGGAAAATGGCACATGGGCGGCAGCACCGACAAGCCCCGCCCCGGCTTCGACCATTGGATCAGTTTCCGGGGCCAGGGGGTCTACAACAACCCGACGTTCAACATCAACGGCCAAACCGTCAAGCGCGACGGCTACATGACCGACCTGCTCACCGATTACGCCGTCGACTATATTAAGCAAGATCGCGACAAGCCCTTCTTCATGTACTTGTCGCACAAAGCCGTGCACGCCGACTTCTATCCCCCCGAACGTCACAAAAACGCCTTTTCGGACGTCCGGATCGAATACCCCGACTCCATGGCCGACACCCCCGAGAATTACGAGGGCAAGCCCAATTGGGTCAAACGCCAGCGCCACAGCTGGCACGGCGTGGATTACATGTACCACGACCACACCTACTTCGACCGCTTCATCATCGACTACAACCGCACCATGCTGGCCGTCGACGAAAGCGTCGGGGCGGTCATGGATACGCTGGAGAAGCAGGGCATTCTGGACAACACCTTGATCCTCTTCATGGGCGACAACGGCTTCCTGCACGGCGAACACGGCCTCATCGACAAACGCTGCATGTACGAAGAATCCATCCGCGTGCCCTTCCTGGCGCATTGCCCCAATATGATCAAACCGGGCGGCAAAACCGATCGCATCGCCCTCAACATCGACATCTGCCCCACGATTCTCGATGCGGCCGGCGTTCAGATTCCCGATTCCGTGCAAGGCGCCTCCTTCCTCCCCATCCTGCGCGGCGAAGAAAATCCCCCGTGGCGCGAAGCGATGCTCTACGAATATTTCTGGGAAGCGGCCTTCCCCCAAACGCCCACCGTCTTCGGCGTCCGCACCGAGAAATACAAATATATGCACTATCACGGCATCTTCGACCTGGACGAACTCTACGACTTGGAGAACGATCCCAAGGAAATGCGCAACCTGATCGACGATCCCGCGCATTTCGAAGTCCGTCAGGATATGCAGAAACGCCTCAACGCCCTGATGAAGGAATACGGCGCCACATTGGTTCCGGCCTGGAAATCCTAACGCCGTACAACCTTCCATACGCCTATAAACCATATGCCTGTCAGCAAGGCGGGGCGCCGGCGACCATCCGGCCCCCCGCCTTTTTTCTTAACCGGCCCATCCATGTTTCTGACGAGACAAGATCCATAAGATTCCCATAGATCATTGAAACCTGCATCGGCGGCGGCGCTTGGCTTTGAATCAATCCTCTCCCGATCCGCCCGGACTCCAAACTTGTTATAGAAAAATTTTGGTAAATTTTCATGAAATTTTTGTTGACATAAATGAAAAGAAGCCTGGTAGGGCTAAAAGCGCAGCGTAGCCCACCATCGCACTAAAATTATATCGATAGAAAAAAAATATAAAAATAGCGATTTTATTATTGACAAAAGAAGAGTGGATA
>JAFGTC010000273.1 GCA_016934335.1 Candidatus Omnitrophota bacterium
ATCCGGGAAGAAAACTCCCTCTTTTTCGAAAATCGAACGTAATTCAACGAGAGGCGATCCTACATTTCTTTGAATATCATTATTCAAAGCTTTTAATGGAGAGACATACAATATGCGCGTCTTGCCGCATTCCCATCTCTTCTGAATCAATTGATCCAACGCCCACAGAAATGCCGTCAGCGTTTTTCCGCTTCCCGTCGGCGCCGTGATTAAAAGATGATCCCCCCGGGCGATTTTAGGCCATGAAAGTCGCTGAACCTCGGTCGGCTCTCCGATTCGCTGACAGAACCATTGTTGAATCAAAGGATGAAACAGGGATAATACATCATCCATTTCCGCCGTCTCGAAAAACGAATTATTATGCCGGGCTTCTTGATGCAAATCTTTTTGCGATAGCATGTTACTTGCTAAATACACGTTGTCGAATTTATCATATCACACTATATTCTGTTCAATCAGACATCTGCTTAGATTCACTATTCAGCGACGGGGAATGAAATGATTTCTATATCTAGAATATTGGTGAAATTTGCTTTTTTTATCCTTGTATGTTCTTTTGCCTTCAGTAGTTACGCACAGATCGTTATCAATGAAATTCATTATGATCCCGACGATAAAACCGAATGGGTGGAATTTATCGAACTTTATAACGCCGGCGTCGATCTCGTCGATCTTTCCGGCTGGCATTTCAGAAACGCCGTCGAATTTCAGTTTCCCGAAGCGAGTTCGATCCCTGCCGGCGGTTATGTGATCGTAGGGCAGGATCCGGCGGCGATCGCTTCGAAATACAATGTTTCGCAGTCTCTCATTTACGGACCTTTTGAAGGAAGATTGGATAACAATAGAGAAGAAATCGAACTCTCCCGGCCGGATGGTCGCACAGCCGACCGCGTAACCTATACGTTGGGCTTCCCGTGGCCGACCGTCGGCGATCCTATTCCGGAATATCGCTCCGGCTCCAGCCACTCCATCCAACTGGTTCATCCATTGCTTGACAACGATCTCGGGGGAAGTTGGCGCTCCGGATCCCCCACTCCGGGCAAGCAAAATTCCGATTACGCAGAGAACATCCCACCTCAAATTCGGCAGGTAAAGCAATCTCCCCAACAGCCGAAAGCCAATGAATCCGTTTTGATATCGGTGAAAGTTTCCGATCCCGACGGCGTTGCAAGCGTAAAATTGCTCTATCAAATCGTCGATCCGGGAGATTACATCGCTCTTGATGAGGCTCGTTATGAAAGCGATTGGACCGAAATCGATATGCACGACGACGGAATCGAAGGCGACGAAATCGCGGGAGATTTCACCTATTCCGTCGAAATGCCCCCTTCCCTGCAAAAACATCGGCGCTTCATTCGCTACCGGATTTCCGTCTCTGATTTACTGGGCAATTCATTAACGGTTCCCTATTCCGATGATCCCCAACCGAATTTTGCCTACTTTTGTTATGACGGCGCGCCGCCATGGACCGGCGCCGTTCAGCCGGGCGTCACGGCGGAAGTAACGTATAGTTCGGAAATGCTCGAATCCATTCCGGTTTATCATCTCATTTGCAGCAAAGAGGAAGTCGAAAACTGCACTTGGCTCGATCAGAACCGCAGCAATGAATATCCCTACACCGGCACGCTGGTTTATGACGGCGTCGTTTACGACCATATCCAATTCCGAGCGCGCGGGGGGACCTGGCGATTCGCCATGGCCAAGAATATGTGGAAATTCAACATGAATCGCGGACACGCCTTTCAGGGACGCGACAACTACGGGCGCAAATACAATGAGACGTGGGATAAGGTGAATCTCGGCGCCAACATTCAACAGGCGGATTATAGGCATCGCGGCGAACAGGGCATGTTCGAATCGGTCGGCTTCAAACTGTTCAACATGGCGGGGATTGAATCTTCCAACACCAATTTCGTCCATTTCCGCATCATCGACGAGGAGCACGAAGACGGGAATCTGAACGAAGCGCATGCCTCCCTCACAAGCGGCGGCACGCAATATGACGGCGATTTTTGGGGACTCTACCTGGCCACGGAGCAGGTTGACGGCCGCTTCCTCGACGAACACGACCTGCCCGACGGCAATCTCTATAAGATGGAAAGCGGCACGGGAGAAATTCGCAATCAATCGCCCTACGGCGTATCCGACGCATCCGATATGCGTTCTTTCATGAGCGACTATCAACGGAGGCCCCGTGTTGAATGGTGGCGTGAAAACACCGATATTGAACGATACGCCAATTATCGCTGCATCGTAGAAGCCATCCATCAATACGACATCGCTTATGGGAAGAATTATTATTACTATCTGAATCCTGAAACCGGCAAATGGTTTCAAATCGCCTGGGATCTCGATCTCACGTGGGCTGACAACATGTACGGAAACGGGGAAGATCCCTTCAAGCAAGCGGGCATTCTGAATCACGAAGAGATCAATATCGAATACCAGAACCGAATGCGAGAGATCCGCGATTTGCTTTATAATCCCGATCAAACCGGTCAATTGATCGATGAATACGCTTCGTTCATCTATAATCCCGGCGGACAATCGTTTGTGGACGCCGATCGCTCCATGTGGGATTATCATTGGGTGATGAGCGACAAGGCGCTCCAAATGGGCTACAGAAATTCCGGCAGCAAATCCGGACAAGGGCTATTTTATAGAATCTCTCCTACGAGAGATTTCGCCGGTATGCTTACAATCATGAAGAATTACGTCGTCTCGAGAGGCTCCTGGATCGACAGGACTGTTTTGAACAACGACGCCGGAGTCCCCGATACGCCCGTCATCCAGTCGATTGCGAACGGATTCCGCGTCGACTCATTGAAATTTGAAATCAACGATTTTTCGGATCCAAACAACGACGCATTTTCCGCCATGCAATGGCGCATCGCCGAAGTCGAGCCCTTCTCCACGCCGTGGAATCCATCCGACGCAAGCGGAGAAGACGGCGCGACCGTTCTCATTGACTCTCATTCTCTATGGCGATATTTCAAAGGGACGCAAGAACCCTCCCCCATTCAAGGAGCATGGCGGCAATATGATTTCGACGATACATCCTGGAGAAGAGGCCAATGCCCCATCGGATATGGAGAAAATTTCATATCCACGCTTCTTTCCGATATGCAGGGAAATTATACAACCATCTATCTCCGTAAACCTTTTAAAGTAGAGGATGTAGAAGCCATTGATTCACTGACGGCGCAAGTTCTATTTGACGATGGCTTCAATATGTGGATCAACGGCGTCCATGTCGCGCAAGCGCACGTCGATTCGGAGGAATTGCCCTACGACGCGTTAGCCGAACACCGGGAAAATTTGGAATACATCGAATACGAACTGCCCGACCCCCGCCGTTATTTGGTCGAAGGCAACAATATGATCGCCATTCAAGTTATCAACCAGTATCTTGATCGAAGTTCCGACTGCTTTATGGATGTCTCGTTGGTCTATGGTAAAAAACAGCAATCGGAGCCAGAGCAAGAAGAACCGGCGTCAGATCGCGACGGCCCCCTGAAATATGAAATCGACGCAATTTGGCAATCGGAAGAGATGACCGCCTTTCAAAATCAAATGACGATCCCCGGCGATAATCTGACTCCGGGGAAAACTTACAGGGTGCGCGCGCGCGTCAAAGATAACTCCGGCATGTGGAGTCATTGGTCCATGCCGGTTCAGTTCGCCGCCCAAGAATCCGATGCGAGCCTGACAGCCCGGGAAAATCTGCGCATCACCGAAATCATGTTCAATCCCCCCGAGGGCAGTCCATTCGAATACATCGAACTGCATAACCTCCACTCCTCCTCCGCCGTTTCACTGGAAGGCTTCGCCTTTACGGAGGGGGTATCTTACACTTTTCCTGCTGGAACGACTCTTGAGCCGAACGGTTATCTTCTCTTGACGCCATCCGCAAACAACGAAGAGAAAATCGCGTTTCAACAGCACTATGACTTGGACGAATCCAACCCAGGCTTGGATGACTCCATCCCGATTGCCGGCCCTTACGAAGGCAAACTTGCCAATGGAGGAGAAAGGATTACTCTGAAGCCATCCTTGGACGGCGACGACTTTATCACTTTTGAATACAGCGATGGACGGGGATGGCCGTTGGCGGCGGACGGCGCGGGGCATTCACTTGTACCGCTGGATGAAGCGATCGAACTTGAGCAGGAAGGATCGCTGGAATACGGCGGCAACTGGAGAGCAAGCGCTTATATTGGAGGATCCCCAGGCTTGCCTGATCCTCAACCGATTCGCAGCATTGTAATCAATGAATTCATGGCCAATCCCGACGACGGCAACGATTGGATCGAAATCTACAATGCTTCTTCGAATACGATTCATCTAGGCGACTGGTTCCTCAGCGATGACAAAAATGAAATCAAGAAATGGGCTCTTCCGCCGTATGAAATTTCGCCGGGCGGCTTCCTCTATTTCGACGCCGAAAACGATTTCAACGCTTCAGGAAACGGCTTCGGACTCAGCAAAAATGGCGAGCAGATTCTCCTGTCCTACCTTCCCGGCGCGGCGAATGCCGATCGAGTCGTCGACGGCGTCCAATTCAAAGCGCAGGAAAACGAATATTCCTGGGGACGAGTAGGCGACGGCGGCGAATACTGGCGCTCCATGCCGCCGACGATCGAACGCAGCAATCAATCGGGCCGTTTCACTGTTGTCATCGATGAATTGATGTACCATCCGGCGGACGATGCTTTGGAGCCCGATTTTGACGCCATCGGCGAATATATAGAACTATACAATCCCTCGACGGAAGCCGTTCCGTTATGGAATCAGAACGCTTCCTGGCGACTGAACGGCGGCGTTGAATTCATCTTCCCGGCGAATTGCTCTCTTCCCGCCGGCGGGCGGATTCTGGTCGTCGCTTTCAACCCGATCCATTCCAACGACCTCGATACGTTTATTCGCATATATAATATAAATACGGAAAATACACAGATTCTCGGGCCGTACTCCGACAGACTATCCAATCATGGCGAGCGAATCGCCCTCGAGAAACTAATGGACGTCGATCCGGTGGATGGTTCGCTTGCCTGGGCTATTATCGACGAAGTGATCTATTTCGATCAATCGCCTTGGACGCCGGACGCCGATGGAACCGGTCTCTCCCTGCAGCGCGTCTCGACAACCGGATCAGGCAATGATCCGCAGAATTGGCAGGCCGATTCCGCTTCGCCAGGCGAGGAAGGCTCTCCCACAACGCCCGTTTCCGATTGGATGATTTATTCCCAATGAGCAGACGACGCGACGGGCGGCGCTGCGCTTTCGGCGCCGCCCGGTTTTAAACTCTACATTTCTGAAGAATCTCTTGATTGACTTGAACGGCAAGATCGCAGGATTCAACCAACTGAACCGTCTTCCGCGAGAAATAGGCGTATTCGACATGCTTTCCTAAATCTTTGATTTTGTCCATCGCCGGGGCTAAATCCGCATCGTTGCTGATAAGCACCGCAGCGTCATACGCCCCGGCATAAGCAAGGGACACCATATCGATGGCGATGCGCACATCGACGCCTTTTTCAACCTGCGCATCGCCGCGCATTTCTAAATGGCCGAACCGCAACTCAAGATAAGGCGTATTTTTTAAATACGAGAAAAATTTGTGTTGATCATCATAACTATCCACTTGGGGATCGGGGGGAGGGCATGCATAATAATACGTTCGTACAAGTTTGCGCTCCTCCCCCGTCAATGCAAGCGACAGTCGGTGATAATCGATCTTGACCTTCGCCTCCAACTCTTTCAGTTGAAAATATAAGTTGCTGCCGTCAATAAAAATGCAGACGCGATCCATAGTGTGGCTTTCTTTTGAATCCAATTCGTTACATTTTCCAAGGATCCCGCTTGGGCAGCGACAGGAGTTGATTGGCCTCGTCATCGTTCAAAAAGCGCTCTTGGACTGGATCCCAGCGCAAAGTACGCTTCAGCTGCAATGCGATGCCGCCCAACAGCATGAGGCTTGCGGCGCGATGAGCCGTCTCGACGTCGCAAATGGTGCGCTTTCTTGTCTTGATGCAATCCAGGAAATTGCCGGAGTGGCTGAGGCTTTCGTAGAGGCGAACATCGCCCGCTCCAATCGGCTTTTCGAGTATGCTTTCCGGTTCGGAGACGAGATGTTCGCGGTCAACGCCTATCTTGCCGCCGGTTCCAATATACCAGCCTCCGCCGGTTTCGCCGATGTTGGTTTCCGGATAGGGTCGGCCGTAAACCACAGGGCCGCCGGCGAATCGATAGGCGGCGTGATTTTCTTCCAGAGAAATCTCCACCGGGCCGCTGCGATCCGCATCGAGAGCCCAGTTCACGATATCGTAATGGTGCTGCCCCCAATTGACGCCCCCGAATCCAAACAAATGAGCGTCATGCCGACCTTGGAACGGCAGTTTGGGAGCGGGGCCAAGCCATAAATCCCAATCCAAATTGTCGGGAACGGGGACGTACATCAACGTTGTCACATCCGGCCAGCGCGCTCCGCCTCCATCACGATAGGCATAAATCTCTTTCACCTGGCCGATGCGCCCGTTGCGAATCAGTTCGCACGCCCGATGAAACTTTCCATCATATTCAGATCGTTGCTGAGTGCCGGCTTGGAATACGCGCTTATTTTCCAAAACGGCTTTGACCATCGCCTGGCTTTCGTGAATAGTCACGGCCGTCGGCTTTTCACAATAAATATCTTTTCCCGCTTTCGCGGCGAAAACGGCCATCGTGGCGTGCCAATGAATTGGCGTTGCGATCAAGACGGCGTCGATATCGTCTCGCGCTAAAACGTCGCGGAAATCGTTATAAACTTCGCTGGATTTATAATTACCCTTGCCATACCGTTTCGCATAAAATTCGTCCAATCGATTCTGCACTTGCAAGCGGCGGTCGCGAAGCACGTCGCAAAGCGCCAACACCTGCACATCGGCGCGAGCCGCAAAGCCGCCGGGAAGATAGGTCCACGCCTCACCGAAAAGGTGTCCGCTTCCCATGGTTCCTAAGCCGATAAATCCCATCCCGATTCGATCGCTCGGCGCAGTAGAGCCTTCTTTCCCCAAGGCGGAGCAAGGGACAATCCAAGGGGCCGCTATAGCCGCGCCAAGGATCTGCCCGCTCATTCGAAGAAAATCGCGCCGATTTGTATTGTTGGAATTATTCATGAGTTTTTCCCTTTTATCATCATTCTGTTCGAAAAATCTCTCACGATCTCTCAGATTATGCAAAATCGTTGAACAGAATACAATCCCCAAAGCCTCTTTCTCCGAAGCCTCTTATTATACCAGCGGCGCAAATCCTCTTCGAATTGCATTCCGGAATGAAACGCAGTGATCTCATATCCCCAATCCAAACAATCTCCCTGTTTGAAAAACAATAAAAGTGACGCCGTAGCCAAACGCGGTGAGACCGACCAACTGAAGCAACGCCCATTTCCAGGATCCGCTTTCCAATCGAGTCGCCGCGATAGTAGCCATGCAGGGCATGGCGATTAAACAAAACAGCATGATACAGAACGCCGTCAAGGGAGTATATTCCCGGCGCAACTGCGCTCTCAGGGCGTCCGAATGCTCCTCCGATTCGCCCAGCGAAAAAACAATGCCCAACTGAGCGACGAAGACTTCTTTGGCGGCGAAAGCGCCCAGCAAGGCCGTGCCGATTCTCCAATCGAATCCCAGCGGCTTCAAGGCAGGCTCCATTCCCCGCCCAATGCGGCCCGCCATCGAATAGGATAGTTTTTCCGCATGTTTTGATCGCTCAATTTCTCGTCTTTTTTCCTCAAACGGCTTCTTTAATTCATCCAAATATTGAATGGCGGCGGAATACAATAGGGGAGAGCGCCGTTCGATTTCCATCAAGGTCGAATCCAGCATTCTCTCCATGTGAACGAAATCCAGCGATTTTTCTTGTATATTTTCCTGCTGAATCGTTTGGTTGAATGAATCGCGCGCATTCCGGATATCATGAAGAATCTCTTGAAACGCTTGCATCGATTCATCATGATGGATTTCCGATTTGCCTCCATGGTCTTCAAGTTCATCTCGAAACTGCTCGAAGCTGACTTCCATATCTACAATAGAATGTATATGTTTTAATCCATCCAGGAATAAGGCCTCCGCCTGAGCCGACTCCGCCTCATAATCCCGGTCAAATTCCTCTTTCACGGGAAAATACATAAGCGCCCAAATGACGACGGAGATCGCCAGAATGATGGTTCCCGCCTTTTTGAGATACATCCAAGTACGTTCGAAGACGTGGATGGAGATTCCCTTCCACGTCGGTAGTCGATACGGCGGCAGTTCCATGATGAAGGGATCGTTGTCGCCTTTCAAGAGCGTCGCCCGAAGAAGTCTGGCGCCACCGATCGCCAGCAAGACGCCGATCAAGTAAATGATCCACAAAAGAGGGGCCTGCCATGCGAGAGGGAAAAAAGCCGGAATGATCAGGGTGTAAATCGGCAGCCTCGCTCCGCAGCTCATCAGCGGGATCACAAGCATTGTCGTGAATCGATCGCGCCGATTCTCCAACGTGCGCGTAGCCATAATCGCCGGCACGGAGCAGCCGAAGCCGATCAGCATGGGGATGAAACTCTTGCCATGCAAGCCGATCTTGTGCATGAATCGATCCATGTTGAACGCCGCACGCGCCATGTAGCCGGAATCTTCCAGAATCGCGATGGCCAAAAACAATAGAAAAATATTCGGGACAAAAACAACGACCCCGCCGACGCCGCCGATAATCCCATCGACTATCAAAGAAAACAGAATATTATCCGCTTGATTCGGCGCCAACGAGCGAAGAAAATTTCCCAACAGCAAGAATCCGTTTTCCAGCCATGTCACGGGATAGGCGCCAAACGTGAATGTGAATTGAAACACGACATACATCAGCAACAGGAAAATGGGGACGCCTAAAATCCGGTTGGTCAACACCTCATCTATTTTATCCGAATAGGTATGGCGCGCTTCAACGGTCAAACGAATCGCTTCCTGGCAGGCGCCGGAAATGACGCCGTAGCGTTGATCGGCGATGACGATTTCCGGATGATCGCCGAATACCTGCTCGATTCGCGCAACGCTCTGATTCACGGCTGTACGCAAATCCGGGGAAGAAACAATCCCCCAAATTTCCGGATCGTTTTCTAAAAGTTTAATGGACGCCCATCTTGGATTGTATTTGGCCGGCAGCGTATTCTCTGCGACAATCAGTTTCTGGATCTTTTCGATCTCTTTTTCAATGTCGCGCCCTAAATTGATTGGCGCAGGTTTGTATTCCCCCTCCTGTTTAGCCGTGGAGACGACCGCATCCAACAGTTCGTCGACTCCCCGCCCCTTATGAGCGACAGTGGGAATGATCGGAGCTCCGATAAGTTGAGATAGTTTTTTCAGATCGAACTCGATTCCCCTTGATTTCGCCATATCGCTCATGTTCAACGCGATGACAAGAGGAATGTTCAATTCCAACAATTGCGTATAAAGATATAAGTTTCGTTCGATATTGGAGGCGTCAAGGATATCGACGATGACATCGGGCGGCTCGTCAAAAAGAAAATTCCGTGCGGCCAACTCCTCCGGAGAGCGAGCCGTCAGACTATAAGCGCCGGGCAAATCGACGACATGAATCGCGGAACCTTTATGCCTGCAAAAACCGTCTTTCTTTTCCACCGTCACGCCGGGATAATTCCCCACATGCTGACGATGACCTGTCATCTGGTTGAACAGAGTGGTTTTCCCCGAATTCGGATTGCCGGCAAGAGCAATAGTGATGGAGTCGCGAGAATCGTGCAATTTATTTACTCTATGGGAGAAATCGACCCATTCTTATAGATCATGCAGGCATCCCCGTTCTGCCGCCTTTATCTTACGAGAATTTTCTGAGCCATGCCGCGTCCCAGCGCCAGGCGGCTGTTCTTGACTGCAATGATAAACGGTCCGCCGGTATTGCGAATCACGCGCAGTTCCATCCCTGGAACCAGCCCCATGTCCGCCAGACGCGAGCGCAATTCGCGTCCTCCGTTGATGAACGCTAAACGCACGGATCTCCCTGTCTCTACTAGAGAGAGGGGAATGATTTCTTCTTGAAGAATTGATTCTGGATGATTCGCCATCATTGTTTTTTACATTCTTTACCAAAGCCTATGCACGGCATAAACATTTAATCTGATTTGCATTGATATCCATTATTTTCCGTCCAGTGAAAATTCATTTGAGGACTGGTTTCGATAAAATCTACAAATTGAATGAATCGCTCCAAAATGGTGCGGGATACGCCGTGTTCCATTTTGCAGGCCGCTTCTTCCGCTTCATCGCGCCCGACTTCGAGCACTTTCGTAAAAAAATCACACAAAGCCTGGTGGCGGCGAACCACATTGTCTGCGGCTTTTTCTCCGCGGGGCGTCAGCGTAATGACGTCGTAAGGCGCATAATTAATCAGCCCTTTATCGGCCAGCGAATGCAGCGCGCCGGTAACGGACGAGTTATTTACATTCATCCGCAAGGCGATATCCTTGGCTCGGGCCGCCTGCTTTTCTGCGACAATATGATAGATCGCTTCGAGATAATCCTCTAAACTGGCGCTAAGTAGATCGACGGTATTCATAGTTTTTCATCAGAGTAACAAATACTTATTCTTGCCTACCCATAAAGTTTACGTCTTGCCAAACTTTTTTTCAATCGCCGAAACCCCAATTCATCAAAAAATCCTTCAATCCCCCCCCATTGACCTATCGGATAATCGAATCATTTCCGAAATAAAACTTCTCATCGCTTAAAAATCACTCAAAAAGTTGACAAAAAATCCAAATTATACTACTTATTAATAAGTAGTAACATTTCCAAATTGGATCGAAACAGTTTTTATTCCCACCGATTCAGGAATAATCAACAATCACCGATTTGAATCTCACGCTGCAACAAAGGGTAATAGACATGTCTACTATTTCAGCCATCATTCAAGCGCGAATGGGCAGTACACGCCTGCCCGGAAAAGTGATGAAATCGATCAACGGCCGCCCCATGCTGCATTGGGTGGTGAGCCGTCTGCAAAAATCCCGGTTTTTAACGAGTGTAGTTGTCGCGACGCCCGATACGCCAGAAAACGATGACATTGAAGATTGGTGCAGAATGGAAAGCGTCAACTGTTTTCGCGGCAGCGAATCGAATGTGCTTGACCGATATTATGAAGCGGCCAAAGCGCACCACGCCGACCAGGTTGTTCGCATTACATCCGACTGCCCGCTCATCGATCCTCATGTTGTGGATCTAGTCATTCTTTCCCATCTAAACAATTATCCCGCCCCGGATTACACGAGCAACACGATCTTCCGCACCTATCCGAGAGGGTTGGATACGGAAATATTCCCATTCAAATCGCTGGAGATCGCCCGCAAACAGGCGTCCGATCCCGAACATTTGGAGCATGTAACGCCTTATTTGTATACGCAATGCCAATTCAAAAACTTGAGCGTTCAAAACAGCGACGATTATTCCCATCTTCGCTTGACGGTTGACGCGCCGGAAGACTTTTCTCTAATGACGATCATTTACAAACATTTCGGCGAACGGTTCTTTAACTGGCGTGAGGCCGTATCGTTTCTGCACAGCCAACCCGACCTGCTCGAGATCAACAGGCACATCAAACAAAAGAAACTGGCGTGCGAAATGCATTCGCGATGATCGCCTTTGCGAGACTGCCAGGAATCAATGGAATGCGCTACCGCCCGTATTTATTCCGTATCAAGTCGCGAATCTTTAATCCCGCATCGGGATGAGGCGCAGGGTTGTCTTTCTCCGCTTTTTCACCCGGAGGATTATCGATGAGACTTTCCGACAGTGCGTCTTCCATGCATTCATCGCATACATCATGGCAAAACGCCTTGTCGTCTTCGTCCAGATCCATCTTCAACAAGCCTCGAATCACGCTTACATGCAGAATGTATCGAAGAAGCGTCTCCATGCCAATTATGCGAAAAAGTTCTTCATCGGTGGACGGCAGCACCCGCGATTCATGGGAAGGTAGTTGTTCGAGAAACAAACGAACATCTTCGTTCTTGACGTTCTTTGCGGATTCCCGCTGCATGATTTCCCAATGTGCGCGATCATTGGCATCGGGAGCGAAGCGTGTTTTGGGATTGCAAAGAAAGCGCCGCAACTCAGGCGTGATATTGCGAATCGTAGGCCCCTTCTTATGGAGGCGTTTTTTCACCTCCGGCTGATTGAGAAGCACCATAGTTTTCGAGGGTATCATATTGGCGATCCGAAAACATTCAGGACACATAAGATAGTGCAAGCGTTGATTTTCCTTCTCGCACCACCGACAACAGCCAAAAGCAGATTCTGGAATCGATCGATTAAGGTTGTCATTCATAGTTATCCCCAGATGCAATAAATTTATGATGCCGTTGATTTTCCCTCCGAAGAAATCAACGTTATTTAGTCAGATTAACCCCGCTGAATTATTCTCCTTTCTTTGTGGGGAAAATTTCCGATTCCACGCGAACCGTGGATAAATAAGACTCGATTTGTTTAACAATATTCGGATTTTGCTTGGCGATATTGCGGGTTTCCCCGATATCCTGATTTAAGTTATAAAGTTCCAAAGGCTTATCGGCGGCCGTCTTCACCGCTTTCCATTCTCCCATGCGAACGGCCTGGTTGAATCCTCTTTCATGAAATTCCCAATACAGAAATTTATGTGTTTTTTGCTTTTCAGCATTCCCCCTCAGCAGGGGAGCAAACGAGACGCCGTCAAGGCCGTCCGGCGGCTCAATCCCGGCCAAATCCGCAAACGTGGGCATCATATCCCAAAACGCGCCGATATGATCGGATACTGTTCCGGGAGAAATCCTGCCCGGCCACCGGGCGATCGTGGGAACGCGGATTCCGCCTTCATACAAATCTCGCTTGATTCCGCGCAAGGGGCCGTTGCTATCGAAGAATCCCGGATCGTGACCGCCTTCCTTGTGAGGGCCGTTATCGCTGGAAAACAGGACGACGGTATGATCGTCTATCCCCAGTTCTTTCAATTTATTCAACAACCGCCCCATGTCTCTGTCCAATCGAGACCCCATGCCGGCAAACGCCGCCTTGGGGGATGGCTGCGCTCCATAGTTGCCCGCGCCGCCGAACGGCTTCTCTTCGAATCGCCCTTCATACTCTTTCATCGAATCTTCGGGGACGACCAATTCAGCGTGGGGAATGGTATAAGGAATATAGAGAAAAAAGGGATTCTTGTGATTCTCGTCCAAAAACTGCATCGCTTTTTCGGTCATGAGATCATGCGAGTATTTTTCCCCATTCAATTCGATCTTGGCTTCGTTTTCCCAAAGATGAGAAGGATAGTAGCGATGCGCCTGCCGCTGGCAGAGATAGCCGTACCAGTAATCAAATCCTTGTTGATTCGGCGCTCCGCTGGAGCCGGGGCCGCCTAATCCCCATTTTCCGATGCAGCCGGTCTTATACCCCGCTTTTTGGAGAACTTTGGCGATCGTGATCGTATCGGGAGGAATAGGGTATTGCCCCTCCGGTTGAATTTCTTTATTGCCGCGAATAAACGCATGCCCCGTATGCAGCCCCGTCATCAGACAGCACCGCGATGGAGCGCAAACCGTGCTGCCCGAATAAAACTGCGTAAATTTCATGCCTTCCGCCGCCATGCGATCCAGATTCGGCGTCTTAACGTATTTTTGCCCGTAACAACCCAAATCGCCGTAGCCTAAATCGTCCGCGAGCACGAAGACGATATTCGGGCGCTGCGCCTCAGGCGAATCTGCGTACAAAAACCGGTTTATCGATAAGGCGCCCGCCGAGAGAGCCGCCGTTTTCATAAAATCACGTCGCTTCATTCTTTTCCTCCTGAACTAAAACAGCCCATCCAATGTGTACTTTATGCCGCAATCAATCGCTTCAATAATCCAAAAAGAGTTTTGGCGTACGTTTTCGGTTCGCCAATTGTAATGGTAAAGCGGCCTTTCCTGAATGCCTTGGGGCGGCGGCTTTGATTTCGATCAGCAGGTGACATGAAACAAACCGATCTTTTTCTCTTTCGCTTCATTGAAGAGCAGGATCGCTTGGGGAGTAGGGGCAATTTGAACGCGAATCTTCAAATTCTGCAAATACTCCCGGGCTTCCGGCGACAACGTCAATATCCCCTGCTGTCCGGCGCCGATGATCAAAGATTCGGCGTTTTCATTTAAGAAATATTTCACTTCATCCACGGAGACTACATGAGACGTCCCATATATTTTTTTGGATAGTTTCTTCTTCCTTTTTTCAACATTCCCTTCCATATCAATGATGACGTCATGATCGTAGGTTTTCCCGTCGATCGTGATTTGACCGAAGCGAACGCTTTCAATCATGATCCGCCTCCGCCCTACATAATCAGGATTGTATGAACAGCAAAGGAAGAAAGTCGGCCAAATAGCGCCGCCATACGCTCCACTGATGCTTCCCTTCCGTCTCGATATAAGTATGGTGAATCTTTTGATCCTTCAACGCCTGGACGAATTGATGATTCTGCTCCAGGAGAAAATCATCTTTGCCGATCGCGATCCACAACAAGTTGAGTTGATCGTTGGTCTGCTTCACATCGGCGCTTATTTTCTCTAAAACGGCGTCCATTCCCCTCGCCGAAGAACTGAAGCCCCCGACCCATGCATAACGATCCAAATTGTTCAAGCCGACGCGCAGCGATTGTCCGCCGCCCATCGAAAGTCCGACGATCGCGCGATGCTCCCGGTCATTTTTGGTTCGATAGCAGTCTTCGACCAAAGGCATGATCTCGTGCAGCACATCGTTTTCGAACGCTTCATTGGCGCGCCGGCGGTACGCATCGCGCTCCTCGCCGTCTTTTTGACGAACCGGAACGTGGCCGTCGGGCATGACAATGATCATCGGGGCCGCCTTCCCATCGGCGATGAGGTTGTCAGCAATCACATTGGCCCGCCCGATCCACATCCAATGCGAATCATTGTCGCCCGAGCCGTGAAGAAGATACAGGACGGGATAAGTACGCTCCAAATTTTCATAGTAGCCGGGCGGCGTATAAACATGGATTCGCCGGCGCTGGCCGTCGGCGGCGGACGATGGATACCAATGCATCGTCATAGCGCCATGAGGAACATCGCGCCATTCGTCATGCCTGGGCTTCCCCGGTTTGCCGGGGATCTCGACATAGCCGCGCGATCCCTGCCGGTTGCCAAACACCCACGGGCTGGCCGGATCGGTGTTTCGAACGCCGTCGATGTCGAATGTATAATCGTAAATGCCGGGGGGAAGCGGGCCCAGCGTGAGGCTCCACACCCCGTTTTCATCTTTGGAAAAATCCATAACGGGATTCTCCAAGATGGATTGAATCTCTCCGCTCTGCAGAATCACGCGTTCCGCCTTGGGCGCTCTGATGCGAAAACAAACTTGTCCATCTTCCAAGACCTCGGGAGAGACGATTCGCTCCTCTTGACGCTGCGCATCGCTGCTTGGAGCAAAAATCCCCAATGCGATGACGGCGCAGAATCCCCATATCGACAAACCGGCGCTTTTCATATTATCCGCTCCAAAAAAATGATTGAATTGACGCTTCAATCATCCTATCATCGAATCGATCCGTTTGTTTAGAGAAAACATGCTTTTGGGGAAAGAAATTCCGCCGTCTCTATCGAGGGCCTGTTCTTTGTGAAATAATGCGATCCATCCATTTCGAACAAGAGAGGCTTTCTATGTTGACGAAAACGATGATCCGCCCGTTACTCATGACGATCCTATTCCTTTCCTCGGGAGGAATGACGGATTCGCACGCTCAAGCCCCGACCGCCCCTATTCGGCTCCTGGTGCGCGGCGATGACATCGGCTCCTGCCACGCCGCCAACATCGCCTGCATCCAAACCTGCAAGGAAGGCATCGTCCGTTCGCTCGAGATTATGGCTCCCGCGCCCTGGTTCAACGAAGCCGTGGAATTGTTAAAAAAAACGCCCGATGTGGACGTCGGCGTTCATTTGACATTAACCAGCGAATGGGAATATTTCAAATGGGGCCCCCTGACGAACGCCCCCAGTTTGGTCGATCCTCAAGGGCATTTCTTTCCGACGACCAGCCAGCGCAGCGATTTCCCGCCGAATACGGGCTTTTTACAATCCAAATGGAACATCCGCGAAGTGGAGAAAGAACTGCGCGCCCAAATTGAACTCGCTAAAGAGAAAATCCCGCAAGTCTCTCACCTCTCCGCGCACATGGGGACGCCCGTATGCACGCCGGAACTGCGAGCGCTGGCCGAAAAACTCGCCGCCGAATACGGTCTGCCGCTTGGAGCGCCTGGATTAAAGCATGTGCAAAGTTTCGGCGGAAAGAAAACGTTCGAAGAAAAAGAGCAAGCCCTGATTCAGATCCTGGAAAACCTGACGCCGGGAAATTGGCTTCTTGTCGATCATCCCGGCCTGGACTGCCCCGAAATGCGCTCCATCGGCCATCAAGGATACTGGGATGTCGCTCAGGATCGCGACGGCGTCACCCAAGCCTTCACCAGCCCCAAAGTCAAAGAGATGATCCAAAAGCGAGGGATTGAATTAATCGGCTACGATGACTTGATAGTGAGTAAGTGATAGTGGATAGCCGGTAGGGTGGGCTAAAAGCGAAGCGTAGCCCACCAAAATACAGTGGGTAGTGGGTAGTTTTTTTCTCCTCACTATCCACTATCTTTTCAACCTCACAACTCCGGCTCTGCGAATAAATCCAACAGATGCGCCGCGATGATTTCGGCCGCCTTGATGGAGCCCTCATCGTTAAAGTGCATCGTATCGTACATATACCGGCTTTCTTTAGGAATCATCCTCTCTAGATCGATCACTCTCGCTTCCTTATCTTCCCCGACGTCCCGAATGATTTGATTGAATCCATCATACAATTCCTTGTATTCCTCGAAGCCGATCCCCATATCCTCCAAATCCATCATATTTATCCGAACGACCTTATCCGGATTGCCGGTGAATCGATTGGCCTGCGTCATCAAGATGGGCGTCGAACCCGAATCGCGAACGATATCCACAAACCACTCGAGATTTCTCCGAAACTCTCTCCTCATGAAAGCCTCGTCGTATTGGATCTTTCGCCCCCGCAGATGGGCGAACTCGTCCTGCTGCGGATTCCCGATAGGACTCTCGTCTCCGCGCCTCCATTGCTTCTTCAACAGAAATGCTCTCCGATATAGATGAGGAATCGTATAGCGCACAATGTTTTTCATCCTTCGCAGCAAGGTTGGATATTCCTCGCCTTCAGAGATTTCCACATCTTCGATCAGCGAACGGGTCGGATTCGAGTTCCAATACCCCCCTTCATAGAGAAGGATGTTTAAATCATTGACATTGTGCAGCAGCAAAACCGCCGCAGGCCTCATGGGCAGCGCTTTGTGCAGCAGGACGTCTATGGAATGAAGCGAATGATTTCCACTGACGCCGCCATTATAGGCATTGATCTTTTTCCCGGTTCGAGCCGACAAATTCCGCCCGGCGAGATAGGGAAATCTCTTATCCTCCGAAACATACATGCACTCGGTGGTGGATCCCCCCAAAAACACCATCTCAACATCCGGATCTTCATAGACGCGGGAAGGTTGAATGAATCCTCTTTCATCGATGTCGAACTTGTAGATTTTATCGTCCAGACTGTCCGTCTTTTGCAGATAGTCGGCGTCCGGCTGGATGGAAAACCGCCCGCCGGGAGGATGCTCTCGAAGACAAATCATACGCATTTTTCGCATCGAGGTCGTATAAATTTGACTCCCTTCGGTGATGGACAATACCATTTCAACCGCAGCGATGAGAAAAACGCTCACCCCCAGGATGAAAAACGAAATCCGAAAAGAGTTGGATAATTTTCCAGACAAAGCAGTCGCCTTTTGCGACGAAGACTCTCTGGCGTCATGATTCATGAAACATCACCCTCCATGATTCACGAAAACTCTAATGGAATCGATTTCCCGGCGAAAGGCCGCTGATTGAAGTCCACGCATACGCCAAGCGCCTCCCGCCATGTATATGCGGATGAAAAAAGAAGATGAATCGAGCAAAAAGCCTGTCTTTTGAGTGAATCAATGCTAGAATAGCCATCGGATTATAGCCGATTTGGAACATTGAATCGAATCAATCCAGATGTCTCTAAAGCGAGAATGGCGGAATTGGTAGACGCGCTAGACTTAGGATCTAGTGGATAATCTCCGTGAGGGTTCGAGTCCCTCTTCTCGCAGACACTGAAAATACTCAACTTACATCAAATCCCCTCAGACAAAATAAAACACAAAAAAAGAGAGTGTCAACACGATTGTCAACACTCTCGGTTACTACAATATGAAATTTCGGTTCAAGGTTCTTAAATCGGTTGTCCTGGTTTTCGGTTCTTAATGTCGTTGATATCAAGCGCAGAAAGAGGGATGATCCATGTTCTTTGATCGACTCTCTGGGCGGGGAGGCGCTGGCCGGTTCCGAAACAACGATGGCATTTCTTCTTTTTGTCTGTACCGGTTCCCTTGCAAATCGGGCATGGAGCGTTTATCAGCGCTCGAATTCGCTGAGTATTTACTCCGAGAATTTCCGCCGCCTCAGCAACCGAGAGAAATTTATCTGTCAACTTATCTGTCAACATATTTGCAAATTCATCCTCAAACATCTGCACTATTCCTTTAAGTCTTCAAGAAATCGCGATCGCGATGAAATCGTCGTCTTCGTTGCGTCCTGTCTCGAGCCGAAATTTTTCGCCGGAATTGAGATCTTTCCCGATGATAGTAATTGGGACTCCAAGTCGATTTGGATCTTTGTCCGCCCATTTTTCTCCGACGATTTCGACACGATGAGGAATCTTCCCATCTTCGATCGCAGTCACGATTTCGCCCATCAGCGAAGCGCCGCCGGAGCAAGGATCACCGACACAGCATCGATAAAGCGCCCAATATTCGAGCATTGTCAGCCCCGCATTATGTGGATCTCCGAGAGAGTCGGCGAGTCGCTTTTCGAGGATGGGAATGTCTTCTTTCGGCGCTCGGCGAATCTTGTTGATGAGTTGTGAGAAGTGCGGCTTGCATGACTCAATTTTATTGAGGATCGAATCGGGGATCGACCGCTCTCGCGGAATCATCTTTAGATCACCGGATTCTTTCAGATCTTGTTCGATGTTTTTGATTTCGTCGGTGAGGTCCATTGGATCTGGCTTGTTGTCGTGATTGTTGAGATTTTCTTGATTCATTGATTTTTATCCTTCTAAATATATTGAGAAAAATCTGGTTTCCTTCGAGCGCCGACAACACGGCTTGAAAAACGTCTCGTCGGCCTTTTATTTGCTGAACCTAAGCGACCGTTTGAGGATTGTCTGATTGAGACATTGCCTCAATTTTCTCATTTGTCTTCTGAAGAATCGATTTGAGTTGTTTTTTGAGTTGAGCGTTTGTGATTGTTCGTTTTTTCATTGTCGTTGTCTTTTGTGTTGTTGCCGAGAGCGAGATCACTCGCTCTCGGCAATTATTATCTCGATTTATTTCGCGAATCCAAGTTCTTCCATTCCCAGCCGTCCGAAATCCTGGAAGGTATCGAAGCGGTGATCGATCCAAAATTTGGCTTCCGCGTGACCGCTCAACCATTCGATAATTTCTTTGATTTTGGGATCTGTGACTTTTGCGGTTTGCTTTTTGAAATCGTCGATCTTCTCTCGGCGAATTTTCAGCGCCCAAGCGATTTGCTTTTCGGATCCCGTCAACTCGGGGAGATTCTCTGCCGCATCCGCCGCCGCAATCCTCTCTGTCTGCTGTGCGCGATAGCAAGTCGGGCCAACTTGATTGTCCTGCATCCATTCGATTTTTGCGCGACGATCATCGGTTTTGCCAAAAAGTTCGATTTCGCATTCATGTCCGCATTTGTAAGTGACGTTGTACTTTCCCATTTCTGAAATCCTCCGTTGTTTTGTTGTGTGAATCTCTCTCTCTCAATCTTTCTGAATGTTACTATAGCGCTAGCGCTAGTGTTCGTCAACCCTAAATCCAACTTTTTTTCAACTTTTTTTTGAGCAAGACTCAAAAACATCAAAAATCCTATGAAAAACGCAAAAAATGAACGAAAAAAAGTTTTTGCTAAAGCGAAAAAAAATCTCTCCCGAATGCTCGGGAGAGAAGAAAGGGGAGGATAAATTGTCTTGAAAATTATTTTTCGCGTCAGCGAATTACTTCACCACATCATCTTTCGAGAAGACGAGATCCTCTCGAGCGGCTATTCTGCCGAAGATCGATCTCAGATTCTGAAGGATCGCCCAGAGCGCTGCGAGAGATCCAGTGATTTGAGTAATCGCATCGACGACTTGTTGTTGTTCATGGATTTTTACGTCAGTTCCGAAAAGCGCCACGACCATCACGACAACGGCAACTATCGCCTGGATATTCCCTCGTACCGTTGCGCTGTCTGTGACGAGTTTTTTTTGTCGAGTCGATAAAGATGTCGTCTGGGTTGTGATCGTCGCGGAGGCTTGATCTGTTGCGATCTGTTGCTGTTCTCTGATGGTGTTTTCGTTTGTGTTCATGATGATGAATAGATACTCCTTTTTTCATTTATCTTTAATTTTGCATTTCTCTTTTGAATATTTATTCGATCTTTGACTCAGACTCGCTCTCGAGCGAAAACGGATTTCCTGGCAAAAATAATCTCTCGAGAATCTTATTCAACTGCTGTTCTTGATTTCTATTTCCTGCCTCTTCGATATACACAGAACCGCTCACGGATTCGATAACAAGCCCGCTGTCAGCGAAAATTCCCTTCCCGACAATATTCGACTTGATTGATGGAATCCCCCTGATCGGCAATCCCGTCGTTTCTGTCGCGACCTCAGTTCCCGCGCCGCTTGCTTGATTGATGTTGTCTGAGCAAATCGAGCGTATCCAGAGATCGCCGCCGACATTTCGAATCGTCAGTGTCTTTTCAGTCGATTGAGCGCAAGCGAGAAAAAATGCCAGCGGGATGACGAGCAGAATGTTTCTCATGAGATTTAAGAATAGAACTTGTGATCATCGATGGTCGCCATTTTCGTTAATTTCCGCGACCACGACGGATTTGATTTGACATGACAATAATGAGTTGCTCCACCTGTTGGGTCTTCTGTCAATCCGAAATAAACCGAGATCGCCGCCCGAACGCATTCGCGCCAGTCGCGAGTATTCTTGATTGACATCATCTTTCTTCGATTTGGATCGTTTTTGTTGAAGCAAGAAAATTGATTTTTGCGAAGCAAAACTTTTGTGATAGTTTTTCCAAACCAGGATTGTTGCTCGTATCGGTTCAGAACGACCGAAGCGACAGCACATTTCCCCTCAAAGCATTCACCTCTCGCTTCGCCCCATACGCAGAGAGCGAGAAGCGTAAGTTCCGGTTGTTCGTCGAGAGAAAGATTTTTGTTCGGGAGCAGAGATTCAGCGGCTTTGCAAAGCAGTTCTTCTGAAGAGATTGAATCTTTATCGATATTGATAAATTCTTCGCTGTTGCTGGCATCTCCAGATTCTTTAATTCCTTCGATTCCTTCGATTTCTGATAAGTCAGCCATGTTGTTCAATTCGTGATGAATTTTAAGATATTCACATCGGAAACTTGCGTCAGCAAAGCGAGAACTTATTTCAAAAAAGCGTAACTGAACGTCGCCCCAAATACTGTCGAGATGAGAACGGAGAGCATCACCCAAATCACGCGCTGACGAAACGTCGTGTTCTCCTTGGTCGAAGATTCGGCGATCGCGGTCTTTACCGACAGCGCTTTATCAATCGAATGAACGCGTTCAACGAGATCTTCATGTTTTTCAGATAAGTCATCGACTCGTTTCTCGACTTTGCCAAGAGTCTCTCGGCTGTGCGAAACGTCTGAAGATATTTTTTGCAGTTCGGCGTAAAGGGTGGCTTCCGATTGAGACATCACAACTCGCTCGCCGTTTGTTCCTTGAACCACTTTCGATTGCGCCATGATGATGAAAAATCCTTCTCGGTTTTCCTTTTTTTTCAAGATTCGAATAAACTTATTCAAAAGAGATAATAATAGAAAACACGGATAATTTAAGAAATAATTACCCGTGTTTTTTTTGCGTTTGTTCATCGAATCGATTTGCACTTGATGGTCTATTCCAACAATTCTTTATTCCATAATCCATAAACGTCACCGCACATAAACGGAAGACGTTTTCTGAGATCTGCTGGTGATGGATGCCAGCGATAAATCCCGTCGACCATCACGAATGTTTTCCAGACAGCTTCGGAGCAATAATCGATGAACGGAAAGTTGATAATCGGAAATCTCAGTGCTTGCCCGAAGATTCCAAGGAAATCGTAGAATCCATTGCTATCGATCTGTTTTTGGATCGCGTTGCGATATCGTCTTCTGTTCATCGAATCCCATGTCGGAAATTCCCAGAGTTCGAGAGTAGTTGACGGATCGCTCAGATATTTATCGACCGGGACTTCGCGAAACGTCCAGTCTTGTGAAGCGAAATATCCCGGTCTGTAGAACCACATTACATGAGAGAATTCGCCCCGCGTATGTGATCGAATCAATGAAGCGAGAGCAGATTTCTTGTTCGTCGAAAACGCGACCATCGGCAATCGAGGAACAATCTCTTCGTTGTAGAAATCTACGCGAGAGAGAATCCGAGTGTTTTGTCTCCGCCATTGATCGATTCGTTGTTGTCGCATCAATGCTGTTGAGTTTATTGCTATCGCCTCTTTCTTTTTCTCTTCGAGATTAATTCTCTTCGAGATAATTTCTCTTTGAGATTAATTCTCCTTGAAATCATCACTTAATAAATCTCAAAAATACCCTCCTCTTCAGGTTTTTCAGGAACCAATAAAATATCCGTTTCCTGCTTAAGTTTATAACCTGGAACTCCTATTACCTCACTTGGATCATTAATAACCGCATGAGCCTTTAACCAAACATGCTCTGACATCAAATTATTATAATCCTGCTTAAGTTTGGTATTTTCATCTTTAAGAGCATTAATAATACCCATTAAAGTATTTTCGACCTGGGTAACTCTATCATCCAAATCAACTATTGCTTTTACATTGAGAGATACCTGATTACCAAGATTTCTTCCTTTCTCAACTTCCTCTCGGACGTTGTATTCATACTCATAGTCATCTGGATTGGCAGGAACGGTAATGTATTGATTGGTTGTTTCATCAAAATCCGTTTCGTCTGGAAGTTCAATGTCTGCTATTGCAAGAATATCCTTGACATCTCTAATAGAAGTGGATGAATTATCCAAGATTCGAATTGGAATGCTAGCAACAACCTCACCCGATAGACGATTCTTGATTTCATATTCACGAATTGTTTTGGTTGCCACTTCAAGGACTCCTGCTGGAAGTGAATCATGATCCAACTCCAACCAATCAGCTTCTTTAGAAGGATATTGATTGAGTGGTTTAATGTTTCTTAAAAGATCGATTGATTTGGATGAATTTAAGGGAACTTCACAACGGTCGGTGAATGAAAGCGCGGAAACGCTGCCGTGGGCGTAAATGTCGTCGTGGACTTCCAATTCCGAATTATTACTAGAACCTCCACCAATGCTCATACACCCCGTTGCGGCATCGAAGTAAACGAGATCCATGTTCCCGGTATTTAATTTCAATTGGCCTAAGACCTTGTGAAAATGGTAATCAGATGAGTTATTCCCAAAATACAAAGCCGCACTATCGTTATCGTCATAATCCAAATACAAAGCCCTGCCGATACTTAACGTGTCTTCGATGACTGCATCATCCGTTGACACGATATGCTCTGCGCTGATTTCTCTGGTAAAGTCTGCATCGCCCTGATCACCGTCTAATACCATTACTTGTGATCCTCCTGCGTAAAAACTTAAATCATTTCCTGATTGACGAATATATTCACCATCGGAAGTTGAAGGGCCAAAAACAATATTTCCACCACCTGATCTATCTGTATTAAGATATAAATCACCTGCTGTTACGAAATTTTTGTCTGCTGTGTCTATTACTATATTTTCACTTGCATTAATACCAGATGAGAAATTAGCGCGAGCAGGATTTTTATTATAAGACCATGTATAATTTGTAGTATCATCAGTCTCCCAAATAATTGTTGCGCCATTACCCCAATCAGAACTCACTGTTCCATATGTAGCAATAATTTCAGATAACCAAACACGAGAATAACTAAATGTATCTCCAATAGTACCTAATTGAATACATGGCTCGCTTGTTGCAGTTACAAAACCTAAACGTACTCGACTAAATGGCGCACCACCGTGTATATTTGCACTCATACCACGAGTATACCAAGAACCATTTAATGTATATCCTGATATGTCAACTTCCCACCATCCTCCAGCGTCTGTTGTACTGTAATCAAATCCTTTAATTTTAACTGAAACCATATTTCTTGGATTAATTGCACCGAGTTTAATAATAATTACACCATCAGTCGAACTACCAGATTTATAAAAAGATGCGATATTATTGAAAGAATATACTGATGAATCTGTAGGCATATGCCATGAATGTGATTGGTAATAGTTAACACGTGTATCTCGAAAACGAAATCTGTCTTCATCACCCAACAACTCAACCATAGTATTCCCACCAGCTGTAAACTTAATGTCATTATTGGCTGTATCAAATGTAATATACTCTCCAAGAGAGGTTGAACTACCACCGACAACATATCCAATACCACCATCGTCATAATCAAGATAAATATTTCCATTAAATGTTGCAGAACCCGCAACATGCAATAAAGCAGCCGGAGCAGTTGTTCCAATTCCGACATAACCAAGTGGTGAATTAGCAATGCATATTCCTGCTGTAGGTGATGTTCCTCTTGTCATTAACCAATTATATGATGAATCTAACCATGAACGACCTGTATTACCAGCACCTGAATATAACGTAATTCCTGTATCAGCATTATTTAAATTTGGTTTTACTTCTAATTTTCCATATTGTGGAGTAGATGTCCCAATCCCAACATTACCATTTGTATCAATCCTCATTTTTTCGGAAGGAGCACCCACAGTTCCTAAACTAAAAGTAATATTACCATTACCGTCACTTGAGTACGCATGAATATTGGTTTTTCTATCAGCAGTTGTTGTATCAAATCCAAGACGGTAAGCTGAACCATCGCTATACCAAGTACCAAAAAAACGATTATTCCAATCAGTTATTATACTTCCAGCAACATCCAATCCAGCTCGAGGACTTGTTGTGCCTATTCCAGTACTACCATTTACATATAGCTGAGGTTCAATAGAAACTCTTCCAGCATCGACAACCAATTCTGCTGTTTTACTAAATGTTCCACCAACTGCTGTGCTTTCATCTATTGTTAGATAGATAGCGCCGGTATCATCCATTCGTATATGAGAACCACCTGCTCCACGAGTAATAATGTTATCGTCATCAACTCCAGACTTAAAGTTAAAATTTCCAAAACCATCATGAATTGTAATAAGAGCATCACCGTTATCAAATTCAATAGCGGTTTCGGTTGTTACAGAAATATCTAATGGAGCACTTGGAGAATTGGTTCCAATCCCAACATTACCACTTGTTGTAATGTCAGTATTCGCCTGTACCCGATTTTCATCACCTAGTAATTCTAACATCGTATTACCACCAGCCGTGAAATCGATGTCATGATTTGTTGTATCGAACTTAATATTTTCAGTGCCTGGATAACTATTACCACCAATTATGTAAGCTAAACTGTCACCACTGCAATTTAGGTATAAATTTCTATCAATAAAACAACTATTATTTTTTATTGCAACATTACCATCTATCTCAAGTTTTTCATATGGATTTTCAATTCCAATTCCTAAATTTCCATCGATATTTACATATTGAGAATTTATCTCTTTAATTGAGTTATAAGATAATTCAGTAACATTAGTTGCTGAATTTGTATCAATACATTCGAATGGATTACTTGTATTATATCCTCTAGTATATCCATCAAAAAATAAATCTGTATGCCAATATACAATACCAGTATATCTTACTGCAACCCAAGTGGTTCCACTATAATCGGCAGTAACTAAAGTCCAATCTTCGCCTCCGTAAGTTCCCATATCAATTTCAAGATAAGCAGTATATGGTGTTGTATTTGTACTTTGTGAGGAATATATAATTGAAATATTTCTTCCACCATATGCACCAGAACTTCTTTGTCCATAAATATTTCCTATACATTCATTACTTCCTCCACCATATGGGCAAAGGAGAATCAAAGCATCTGTTTTGTTCAATCCTCCACCAGTAATTGGATAATTGTCAAAATGATTTGGCGTTTTAATATAGGATGAAGAATTGATCACTCCGTTAACATCCAAGGAATAATTGGGAGTGGTAGTTCCAATGCCAACTTTCACTGCATTCGTGATGTCATTCCCGCCCATATTCAAATTCCCGCTCATCGTCTCGCCGGAGAGAGGGAGGTAGGTGCCGCTAAGATCGGGAATCTGGCTCGCACCGATGTTAGTCAGTCCGCTTCCGTCGCCAACAAATTTATTCGCTGTTATCGTACTTGTACTCGCCTTAATGTCGCCGGTTGAATAAAGCCCTTCGACGAGAGATTCCCCCGGAGCGCGGATCGGCCCGAATTGGTGAATATAGGTTTGCGTCGTGTCCCAATCCTGCGCCGCGACGATCCATGCGCCGCAAGCCAAAAGCCATCCGATGACCGCATATGCCAAAAATTTCTCGAAGATTTTTCCAGAGATGTTCTTCATGATGTTTATTGTTACTCCTGAATTATGGTTTCTGGATTGTGATTCTTGAGTTATGAGTCCTGAATTATGGATAACTCGAATAAAGGTTGCCGATTTGCGTCGAAGTGAGTTCGTATCTGTAAAATACGTAATCGTCGATGACGCCGTGGAAAGTGTCTGTCGTAACGTTCCAATAGCCACGCCCGATATAAAAATAACTACTCAACCACCGCCCTGGTTGATCGCCGAGTCCGCCGATAGAGGATCCATTCAG
>JAFGTC010000274.1 GCA_016934335.1 Candidatus Omnitrophota bacterium
TGGAGAGCATCGCTTTGGCTAGATCGGCTTCGAGGCGGTCAAAAACCGGATTGCCCAATCCGGCGGGAACGCGGCGAATGACGCATTCGATGATCCCGCCCGCCGAATCGCCTTCGCGGCGCATCTGATCGATGAACTGGAACATCTGCTCGGCGGCTTGAGGATCGGGGCATCGAACCGGATTGCTCTCGATTTGTTCGGGGCGCACTTTCTGGGGATCGATGTTCGCTTTGATGGCGTGAATCTGGGAGACGTAGGCGAGAATTTCAACGCCTTCCCGCCGGTGAAGGAGTTTGCGGGCGATGGCGCCGGCGGCCACGCGGCCGATGGTTTCGCGGGCGCTGGTGCGCCCCCCGCCGCGGTAGTCGCGAACGCCGAATTTGGCGTCATAGGTGTAGTCGGCGTGAGAAGGGCGATAGGCGTTTTTTACTTCGGAATAATCTTGCGAACGGGCGTCCTTGTTCCAGACCATCATCGAGATGGGCGTTCCCAGAGTGACGCCCTCGAAGACGCCCGATAGAATCTGCACGGCGTCGGTTTCGCGCCGCTGCGAAGTGATCAAACTTTGTCCGGGGCGCCGGCGATCCAGTTCGCTTTGAATCTCGGCTTCGCTAATAGGGAGTTTCGAGGGGCATCCATCCACGACAACGCCGACCGCGCCGCCGTGCGATTCGCCCCAGGTCGTTATCCGAAACAGCCGCCCGAACGTATTGCCCATGCTCGTCTCCTTCTCTTTTTCTCCATGAAAAGCATAGTGGAAAGAAAGGATTTTCCCTAGTCGTCTCTCCGGGATTTAAGGATTGGATGAATTATTCTCCCTGCTGCTGAAACCATTGCCGGCGAAATTCGTAAAACGTCCCCTGCGCGATTTCGCGGCGGCAGCGCTTCATGAAATCCTGAAAAAATGTGAGGTTGTGAATGGTGGCGAGGCGGGAAGCGAGAATCTCGCCGGCTTGGAAGAGGTGGCGCAGATAAGCGCGGGTGTAGTTGCGGCAGCAATAGCATTGGCAGTTTTCGTCGGGGGGGCGCTTATCTTCGCGGTATTGCGCCTGCTTGACGGAGACGCGCCCGCTCCAGGTCAGCAGGTGGCTGTTGCGGGCCAGGCGGGTGGGAATGACGCAGTCGAACATATCGATGCCGTTGGCGATGCCGTTTAAGAAGTCCTCCGGCGTACCCACGCCCATCAGGTAGCGGGGCTTCTCCCAGGGGAGGATGTCGGTGACGGCCTGGCAGATGGGCCAGGTCAATTCTTTCTTCTCTCCAACCATCAAACCGCCGACGGCGTATCCGGGAAAGTCGAGGTCGATCAATTCTCGGGCGCTTTGTTCGCGAAGATCTTGAAATACGCCGCCCTGCACGATGGCGAAAAGAGCCTGGTCTTTGCGCGCATGGGCGCGGCGGCATCGTTCGGCCCAGCGCGAGGTGAGGGCGATGGAGCGTTCGGCGTATTCGCGAGTGACCGGGTAGGGCGTGCATTCATCGAAGCACATGATGATGTCGGCGCCGAGATCGCTTTCCAGTTGCATGACGCTTTCAGGGGTGAAGCGCTGCTCCGTCCCGTCGATATGCGAGCGGAAGGTGACGCCGCCGTCGTCGATTTTTCGCAGAGGGGCGAGGCTGTAGACTTGGAAGCCGCCGCTGTCGGTGAGAATGGGCGCCGGCCAATTCATAAACTTGTGCAGCCCTCCCATGTCGCGAACCAGTTCCTGGCCCGGGCGCAGGTACAGATGGTACGCATTGCATAAAAGAATCTGGGCGCCGGTTTCCTTGACTTCTTCAGGGGTCATCGCCTTGACGGCGGCGTTGGTGCCGACCGGCATAAACGCGGGCGTGTCGAAGCATCCGTGAGGCGTGGCGACGCGCCCCGCGCGCGCACGCTGCTCCTGCGATTGAATTGAAAAGGAGAAATCCATGACGATCTATCACCTAAAGGGAGTTTATGTTTGTTATTGAATCGGTTTTTGGCGTCGCCGTGAAGTTATAGGAGTCCGTATTTTTTCCCTTTTTCACGAATGGTTTTGCGACTGGCGCCGGAGACTTGAGACGCTTTGGAGATGTTGCCGTCGACAAAATCGAGCAGTTCAGACAAATAGCGGCGTTCGTAGGCTTCAACGGCGGCGTAGAACGGCGTTTCTAAAACGGACTTGTTGTCGCCAGCCGTCGAGGGCGTGGATTCGCCGTTTGTGAGGCGGGCGCCGATCATCAAATCCTGATTTTCAATCACCGGGCCTTCGGCGAAAGCCGTCGCTCGATCCACTACGATGCGCAGTTCGCGTACGTTGCCCGGCCAGGAATGCTTTATAAGAGCTTCCATGGCGTCGGCGCTGAAAGAAGTTGGAACTTTTTCGTAATGCCGCCCGTTTTCTTCGAGGAAATGCTGCGCCAGGAGCGGGATGTCTTCTTTGCGATCCCTCAAAGGGGGAATGTCGATGACGAACCCCGACAGGCGGTAATAGAGATCTTCGCGGAATTTCTCTTTTTCCACCAATCGGGCGAGATCCGCATTGGAGGCGGCCAAAATGCGGACGTCGACGGGGATCAAACTGTTTTCTCCCAGCCGCCGTACTTTTTTTTCTTCGATGACGCGCAGGAGGCGGGATTGGAGATAAGGAGATGCATTGCCGACTTCGTCGAGAAGCAGCGATCCGCCGTGTGCGGTTTCAATCATGCCGATGCGATCGGTGGTGGAGCCGGTGAAGGAGCCTTGTTTGTGGCCGAACAATTCGCTTTCCAGCAGCGTGTCGGAAAGGGCGCCGCAGTCGATGGGGACGAACCGCTTGGCCGCCCGCGGGCTGGAATGATGAATCGCTTGGGCGACCAATTCTTTGCCCACGCCGCTTTCGCCTTGAATGAGGACGGATCCGTGCATTCGCGCCAGACGGGGAATCAGTTTGAAGATGCGGCGCATGGCGGAGGATCGTCCAATGAGATTGTAGAAACTGTGGTTTTTATGATCGTGGTTTCTGTAGGAAATGCGCCGGCGAATGCTGTCGAGGTTTTGTATAATTTCTTTGGGTTCGACCGGTTTAATAAGGTAATTGAAGGCGCCGAAACGCATGGCGTCCACGGCGCTGTTGATCGTGCCGTAGCCGGTGATGATCATGACTTCGGTCTGCGGCTGAAGCGTTTTAGCTTCTTGGAGCAGATGCACGCCGTCTAAGCCGGGCATGGAGAGATCGGTCAGGATCAGGTCGTAGGTTTGATCTTCGAGGGAGGCGAGCGCCTCCTGACCGTTGTAGGCGGCGTCGACGGTGTTTCCCTCGGCGGTTAACAGATCGCTGAGAGTGGAAACCATGTCGGGTTCATCGTCGACGACGAGAATTCGAAGAGGAATGATGTCGAGAAGTTCGGCCATAGGCATTGTTCTAACTCAATCCAACGACCGATGAGCAACTCGAGAGAGAATGGGCTTACTCGGCTTCTCAATCATTTTAAATCACTTTCCGCTTCGGGGGCGCAGCGCTCTCGTCCGCATTCGTCAAAGACGAGGCGGGAATTAATGACGGTAGAGAAAGCGTGAATCGGCTTCCCTGATCGACCTGGCTGTCGACGGTGATATCGCCGCCCAATTGCTGCGCCAAACTTCGGGCGATGGTCAGACCCAGCCCCGTTCCCTGGTTGTGTTTTTTGGTTGTGTAGAATTTGTCGAAAATCCGTTCGAGATTTTCCTGCGGGATCCCGCAGCCGGTATCTTCGATGATAATGCGAACGCCTCGTTGGAAAGATCGGATTTCAATAGAGATCGTCCCGCCATTATCCATGCTCTGAATGGCATTCAAGATCAAATTCAGCAGGCATTCCTGCAAGGCGTGGCAGTCGATCCGGACGCGGGGGAGGCGGGCGTAGTTGCGCTTGAGCTGAATGTTGTGCCATTCCAGTTCTTTTGAGAACAGGTTCAAAAGGCACTCCACGACTTCGGCGACGTCTAAAATTTCTTCCCGGCCGCGGGGAACGGAGGAAAGATTGAGCAAATTATCGATGAACTCTCGGGCTCGTCGAACGCTCCGGTTGATGATCTCCAGGTTGTTGTTGACAGTGGGATCGTTCTTGTTGACGGCGCGGTCGATGTTGAATGCGGCTGTGTGAATCATCCCCAGCAGATTGCGCATTTCATGCGCGACGCTGGAGGATAACTGTCCTATGGCCGCCATTTTCTCCATCTGCGAGAGATGCAGGGGCAGCGTATTGAGATTGGGTAAATCTACGGAAGAATCTTGATCGGCCGGTTTCGATCCCGACAATTGAGATAGCATAAAAGTCATAGTCCTTTTATCCATGGTAAAAAAGATCTTGGATAAAAACAGTTGATTCTTTCCTCTTGGCTGCGCAGCGACGCAGAGAGGATCCGCTTATGCGGCGAGAAAAGCGCCTATATTTATTATGGGTTGTATTTCTGTATGGAAAGAGTGATCGTCCCGCCCAATCGGGAATTGGACAGTTAGTAAAATCGATTACAGGAAAGAACCCAAAAATCATATATTGAACACTCAACCCGCATATCAAGATGATTCGATTCAACTTTACTTTACAGATAGCGGGCCAGAGTGTCAACAGTCTTCTTTTCAAGATGTTAGATTCTATTTGAGATCAGCGGACGGTCTGAAATGGAACTAACGCTCCATATTAAGTGGAACGCTCCGTCGATTTTGAAGTAATCTCCTGAATTTTTTCGACTTGAATTCGGAACCAAACGCCCAGCATCATTGACTAAAAAACCGCGTGGGCAATATAGACCGATGGGCAAGTAATTAAATGGCAGACCTTTATCGACGCCGGTGGAACAGATGGTTCAGCCGCGGGAAAAATAGACCAGAAAGGATGCGCATTGGCAGAGAATTAATTTGGTTTTTGTATTTGAATGAATGGTTTTTACAAATCAGGGAAAAATGATGCGGCGAATTCAAACGGTTATTTACCGCCTCCACATTCCCCATTTCTTTGGAAATAGCCTCCGTGGGATTCTGTCCATCTTTTATCTCCTCAAACAGTGATCGTATTTGGCTGCTAAAGAAAAATCGAGATTTTTCTTGATTTGAGTTGACAAAGGAAGAAAATATTCATAAGGTAAACGTATAAATAAGTAGTTTCGAATAACTCTTGATGTTCTTCGATTTATCCTTGGGAGATAAAAATGCAAAAAAAAGGCTTCACCCTCATCGAATTGCTGATTGTTGTGGCGATCATAGGGATTCTGGCATCCATCGCCGTCCCGAATTTTTTGAATGCGCAACAACGGGCCAGGTACGCACAAGTCGAATCGAACATGAAAGCATTGAGCACTTCCATGATGGTCTATCAAACCGATTGGGGCTCTCTGCCGCTTCATCCGCCTGCTCATCTCACAAATATATATAACAACGCATTAACGACGCCGGTGGCTTATATCGCTTCGGAGCCGATCGATATTTATCAATCCTTTAAGAATTCGCAATCGAAAATGTACGAGGGAGCCAATGCCCGGCCGGTGCTTCATCCCGAGCCCTTCTATGACAGCGGCGGCTCTTATGGACATCCAGCTTTGGATAGCAACATTCCCGGCCCCGGCACAGCCGGCGATTTGACTCTGCGCTTCGCCGACGCCCCGCCTCTGCGCCAGAAAGCTTTATCTCAATATTATACCGGTCGTTACATCGTCAGCATCGGGCCGGATATGATTCATAACTATCCCGGCACTTATAACATTTCCAACGGTCTGATGAGTTCCGGAGACATTATTTGGGTTGTGCCTTAATTAATATGGTTTTTATGGTATTTGGAAGACCCTCGTCCTATGGCAATACTTAACTTCTTGTTTAGGAGGCATTCATGAAAAAAGTATTTTGTACGGCGGCAATAGGAGTTATCCTCTGTTTGGGGATGGCGGCGCAAGCGAACGCAGCAGTTCAGTACAGCAACGATTTCGAGAATCCCAGCAGTTCCGATCCGACTGTTGCATGGCCGGAATGGGTCATGTTCGGCGGCGGAAGCGCGCAAGCGGTTAACGGTCGAATTGAATGGGATGCAACGGGCGGCAATAACGATTGGCTTCGTCTCGATCAAGAATTGCCGGACAATTATGTTTTTGAGTTCGATTTTTTCTATCAAGAGGATCGAAACGGGCGTTTCTCCGTCTGGCCGTTCTGCAACGAGGGAGACAGCATCTTCGAAAGTTATAATTATTTCATGCGGAAGAATACTCATTTCTTCAATGGGGCCGATACGACGCCCAGCGAAGGATCCTTCGATATGACGCTGCCCCTGGATGCGAATCCTCACCGCATGCGCGTGGAAGTTACGGGCGATCATGTTCTTCTATTATATAAAAATCAGGGTGAGGGCGGTTGGATTTTGATGGACGATCGGGATTTTCCCGCTAAAGACAACCCCCGTTATGTCCAATTGGGCTATAACTCGGATGACGGTGTAGCGGGTGCATTTTTTATTGATAACTTTACATTAAGTGAAAGAAGTTCCAATCAGGCGACCGTCGAACGATCGATCGAAGCGGCGGATTTCGTCGCAAACACGCCTGTTCCGGTCAGCCTCACTCTGTCCGCGGGGGGCGCCGTTCCGTCTTTGACGATCACGGAAGATTTTCCCGAGAATTGGACGGCGGAAAATATTTCCAACGGCGGAGTGCTTTCGGATGGAGTGATCAATTGGTCGTTTTCCAGTCTGGATGAATCCTTGACCTTGACTTACGACGCCGTTCCTCCTCGCTTGATTCTGAACCAGGATGCGATTTTCTCCGGAAGCGTAAATTCGGGGAATGGCGATGATCGCATTGTCGGAGATACGCTCCTTTCAGTGGAATTGCCATATCTCTATCGCGAAAGCATCGATTATGACTTCAGCGGCAGCCCGGTGGATGGGAAAAATTATCCAACGGGAACGGAGTATGGCGTTCTCTATTGTCAGGACAGGGATGGCATTCCCAGCGATCAACCTTATGAACGTCCCGGCGATGGAAGCGCGCCGGCCATCGATGCGGAATACAATTTCCCGGCGGACGCCGATTTCTACCAAGGCTCCCCGGAAATGAGTACATTTCTTAGCGAGGCATATACTTTCGCCGGATACCGGGATGAAGGGGAAGCCTGGTTAGAGAAAGGCGCAAGCGACACAGGAACGAATCTGGGCAGCATAGACGCCGGCGATTGGTTCCGGTATACCTTCGATTTGGGCGACGGCGACCAGGTGCTTATTGTCAATGTCAGCGTAAATACGTGGCACAGCGCCGATAACTTCCCCGGCGTTACGGAAAACTATGTCGATGTTTATGTAGACAATAAATTTAAAGGTGAAATTGAAGCCCCTGTTACATCGGCGAATGAGTTTAATTTCTTTACAGTCGGGCCGTTTGAAGTCAGCGGCGGAGAGCATTCCATCGTAATCGCTTTCCCGGGCGAGGTGGCGCCCTGCATGATCGGTCGTTTGGAAGTGGTGCGCATTGAAGGCATCGGCCGGGTGGAGCGCAAATTGACGGAAGACGGTTTCTTTGAACCGGGGGCGCCGGTAACCGTCTCGTTGACAGCCGACTCCTTGTATGGTACGTACACGCCGATTATCGAGGAAATTATTCCCGATAACGTTCAGGTGTCAGATCTTGGCGGCGGCGAATTGGTCGGCGATCGGATTCTCTTCAATCTCGATCCGACGACTACGTCTCAAACGGTGACTTATACGGTCACTCCGCCGGAAGGCGTCAAATTCCTGTTGTTTGACGGTCTCTGCGACGTCGGTTTGCCTCTGGCGAAGACAGTGTTCGGCGATGTGAGCGTCACCAACGAAGTGTGGCTGTTCGGCGATCCGACCGAAGAGTCTACGGACGATTTTGAAGGAAGCGATCTTTCCGAACCTTGGTTCGTCGAATACGGAAGCGACCCCGCCTTGTCGACCGATTATGAGGAGGGTGTGGTTATTACCCTCGCTGACGGCCTGCTCACTTTTGAAGCCGATACAATTTCCATGCCGGATAAATTTAATGAGTGGAGCGGCGGCCGCCGCGCGCCAATGATTCTGCGCAACGACGTCCCCGAAGGCGATTGGCGCATCGAAACCAGTTTGAAACTGAACGATGTCTTCGCTCGGAGCGAGTTTCATGTCGGTTTGGCCGTGACCTATAACGAAGCCGGCGACGCGGATATTACCAAAGATGAATATCTGTTCGGCTTCTATGGAGGCGAAATTCGAGTGGAGCGAACCAACGACGCTTCGTTGGGCGCCCTGGGGTATCATGAAATCACTGACGAATACGATTGGCTCGAATCCGTGTGGGATGGCAATGTCGAAGCGAAAATCGCGGTGACGAAGCGCAGCGACGAATTGATCTTCAGCGCTCAACTGCCCGGAAATCCTTGGCAGTTGGTGGGCGCTCCCGTGAGTGAAACGCGCCAACCGACGCGAGTCGGGCTCTTCTCGAAAGTGTGGGGCTCGGAGTGCTTCTCCATTACGGAATTTGACTATTTCGCCCTCAACGCGCTGGATGAATTCACCGGCGTGGAGGCGTGGGAATTGTATTAACGATTGAATATCGTGAGATCATGGAGCGGGGCGGTCGAACTGGCCGCCCCGTTTTCTTTCGTGCGCCTCGCCAAAAATCCTGCTTCGTTATCCCTCATCGTTTCCTTTGATTTCATTCAGCTTATCGTAAATTCTGCCGATATTGATAAGACAGGCGGGCGGCTCTTTACTTTACGCCGCCTCCGGCCTGCGCGACGTGAATCCACGATGGATGATGGTTAGCGATGAATAGAATTCGATTTTATCCCTTTGTTCGAACGCTTCTTCTTGTTATGGCGGGATTGTGTCTATGCGGCTTCGATTTTTTCACCGAACCATGGGTAACGGACGCTCAGCGGCTTTGGAAGCGCTCTGCGCCTTGCGTTGAGTCGATCACTTTTTGGGACGACGAACTGGGGGCGTATCGCAGCATGCGCGCATTTCTGTATACGATTCCTCAGGAGCGCGAAAACCGGCCGGTCGATCGGCGTCTGCACAACAAAATGACGCAGTTTCTCTCGACTATGTTCGACGATGTGGCTTCGTTGGACGATTACGGGGATTCCGCTGCGAAACTTATTTTCGAAAAGCGGCTCGCTCGGATGGCCCGCGAATGGAAACTGACCGGGCGCGTCAATCCGCAAACGTTTTTCGAAGCGACAGAAGTTCAAGATATTTCAGCGCCTGCCGCACAATTCGATATGCTGGTGTTTCTTGAACGCACGCGATACGAACAAGCGTGGAAGAAAGAAAAAAAAATCCTGGCGCTGGGCGTCAATGCGGCCGTCTTTGAGATGGAAAAGGGCGAGGCCGTCTATCATGATCGCATTCTGATGGAGTCGCCCTGGTTTGGCGATACGGGAACCTATGAAAAAGCCGAACACGCGGTTCTTTTGAAGACGGCGGACGCCATGGGATTGTCTCTCCAAAAAAGAGCGGATGAAATCAACCGGCGGCATCTGCTGATGAAAAAACAGCAGTTAGTCTCTCAAATCAAAGAAGAGACGGCCAGGATCGAACAGATCCAGACCGATGCGATAGAACTGCGCAAATGGGTAATGCAAATCGAAAAACGCATGGAAGCCGAACCGGCGCCTGCGGAAATCATCGATTCGCTGCAGTACTATATCGATTCCATCAAACCGCTGCTGGATAAAAAGCCGCCCAAAATCACAGCCAAAAAAGAGAGACAAGGGAAGCCGGCTAAAAATGTATTGACTCCCGAGGATCTCGAGTATCGCGGGCAGTTGGTTCAATCCATACAGGAAGCGCTGCAGGCGTGGAACGAGTGGTTCGGGAAGCAGGAAGAAATGAGAAAAAAGGAAGCCTTTGAATCCATGCCCGCCCTGCGCGAGAAGCCTGGGGAAATTCCTGTTCCGAAAGAACCATTGCAGCCCATCATAGAAGAGACGTCTGCGGCGATCCCTGAAGCCGGTCAGGCCGACCTCCCGAAAATCGATTCGCCGCCCCAGAATTTGTTTGACCGCCGATGGCTGCTGCCTTCCGGAGGATCCATTCGCTCGAGCACAGTTTCCATTATGCCCGTAACCGGGACGATTCGGCCCCCGGTAGTGGAAATCAATCCCTTTGAGGGCGTCCTTCCCGAGAGTTTCAAGCCATTTGAAACAAGAAAAATTCCCCCGCCGCCCGCGCTGCCTTCAATCGACATTCTGCCGGCCGGCGGCGCCGCCGGATAAATTCCGTTTCCCGCCGACCTGCGTTAGAATAAGCCAAGTTCAATCTTCCAGGCGTGAGACCGGTTATGCGACTTGCAATCCAATTATCGTTATTGAGGAATCCGCGGTTTTGGCTGATCGTCCTTCCCGCCGCGGTTTATGCCAATTCTCTCTTCGGCGAGTTCGTTTATGACGATAAAGAGTTGACGATTGAAAACAATCCGGCGCTGACCGGTGAAGCGGGCGTGTGGGATATTCTGCAATGGGATCGGCCTATGCGCGAGTTCACGTATATGCTCGATCATGCTGTGTGGGGATTCCAGCCGTTTGGATACCATTTGCAGAATGTCGCCTGGCATATCGCCAATGTGCTGTTGTTCTTCGCGCTTCTGAATCGGCTGGGCTTTTCTCTGCGCCTATCGTTCGGGGCGGCCTTGCTTTTTTCCATTCATCCCGCCAATACGGAGTCCACGGCCTGGATATCGGGGCGCAAAGAGCTGCTCTGCCTCTTTTTCGAATTGAGCGCCTGTCTTTTTTTTGTACGTTCTTTGGAGGGCAAGCGGCTTTCTTCCCTGCCCTATACGGCGTCGCTTTTCTGCGCGGCGCTTGCGCTGCTTTCCAAGCAGTCGGCCGTCGCGCTGCCCGTTTTTCTGGCCTTATGCGCCTGGTTTTATCGGCGGAATCATGCTGAGAAAATCGAAGGGAAGAAAATCGCGCTTTCCCTGCTCTTCCCTGCTTTAATTGTGATCGGCTTCATCCTGTTTCGCTATCCGATCCTGGACCAGTTGAACTTCACGCGGGAGAAAGGAACCTTTTACGATCCTTCCGCCCGCGATGTCTCTTATACGCTGCTGTCCGCGCTGCTGACGCCTTTCGCCACGTTTTTGAAAACGTTATGGCTTTGCGTCTGGCCGATGAACCTGACAGTCGATCATGCTTTCGAGCCGGTTGTTCGTCTTTCCGACCCGCGCTGGATGGCTGGCGCGGCGGTCATGGCCGGATTGCTGGCGGCGGCGTTTGCCGGGCGGAAGACCCGGCCGGGATTCTTGTTCGGCTTGATATGGCTTCTCGCCGCCTGGGGGCCGGTGTGCGGCGTCGCGCCGGTTGCCTATTTGATTGCGGACCGGTATTTGTATATCCCCTGCATCGGCTTCTGTCTGGCGGCGACGGCTGTTGTCATGCCCTGGCTGAAAATGGAACAGGGCAAAATTCCACAATTTTCTCTTTTAATTGGAATCGCCGTCTGCCTGTTTTATTCTGCGCGGACGGTCGCGCGGAATTTCGATTGGAAAGACGATATATCTCTCTGGCAATCCGCCGTTCGGGCGGATCCTATGAATCCTAAAGCGCACACCGGTCTGGGCAATGCCTATTTCGAACTGGGCGACTATGAAACTGCCTATCGAATTTGGAGCAAATCGCTGCAGATCGATCCCGACCAGCCCCGCATTTGGGTGAACTGGGGCAACGCCGAGAAGCGTCAAGGGCGCCTTGATGCATCGGATCTCCGATATCGTAAAGCGTTAGAACTGCTGCCCCAGTATGGCGCGGCGCATTTCAACCTGGCGCTTCTTTTGGAGCAGCAAGGGAGGATCGACGAGGCGCTGAAGCATTTCAAACTAGCCGCCGAACATTTATACCACCGGACGCTTGCCAATCAACGCAAGGGATTGGCTCACTATCACATCGCCCGGATTTTATTCGACCAGGGAGATCGGCAGGCGGCCGGTTATCATATTGCGTACGCGGAAAAATTAGCCCCTCATTTCGCTCCCATTTATTTAGTCAAAGGCATGTTACATATAGACAATCCTGAGGTTATGCGGTCGGCTTTTGAAAAAGCGATCCAACTGGATCCCGGCTGCGCCGAGGCCTATTACAATCTTGGGTTGCTGGAATGGCGTCAGGGAAGCCGAAAAAAAGCGGAGCAACTCTGGGAAAAAGCGATAAAATTAAATCCAGAGCTAAAAGCGGCAATCGATCATGCAAAATAAATTTCAAATTTCACCCATAAATTTGAAATCAAAATGGCCTTGTTGTGATATATAAGATAAAGAGATCAGTTTCATTCAGATTTCAATTCTATCCTCTTACATTGCACGCTTGCATCGCGACTCTGCGGGATTTATCACATAAGATATTCGTTATCAGAGAGTTATATCAAGGAGGGCATACAAATGATGCCTCGCTCGAAAACATTATTTTGGTTTGGAATCGCATCACTCATCGTTTGTTCCGTTCAAGCGGAGCCTCTGGCTTCCTTTCCGTTCACGCAGAATTCGTTGGAGAATGGTGATTTCTATACGATTCCCGTGACGAATTATTCGACGCCTCCGTTATCCGCCATCCTGTTTCCCGCCGGCGAGTCGTTTCAGGAAGGTTATAGAATGACGCTTGAGCCGGGAGAAGCCGCTATGCTGGCCGCCAAAACGCCGGTGGATGCGAACGGTAAGCCGGTGGTCATCACCCTGGAATACTCGGCATTGGATGCAGACCGCTTGGGGCCGCAAATTGCAGTGGTGGGCTTGAATGCGCCGGACGGGCATCCCGACGGTCAAATCGGTTATTTTTATCTGAATAAGACGCGCCGCAGTCAAACCGTCGAGCGGCTCCATCTCGTCTACCAGCCGCCGTCTGGAACTTTCCTGCCCGCCGTGCAGGCTTCTCTCGATCCCGATGCGGAGCAGGAAACTTCCATTGCGCTGTATTCGCTGTCGGTTTATCCTTTCGAGGCCGCCGATGCGGAAGAGACGAATTTTTACGATTTCCGAGAGGCGATCGATCCGCTGGTCGTGAATGTGAATAACGATGCGGGAACGGTGCAGCAGGATCTGCAGGCGCAAAGCATGACGCTCTCGGCCCCCGGCCAGGGCGCCGCCGCCAATTTCCAACTGACTCCTACCGGCCCCATCAATGATACGCTGATGGTCGCATCTCTCGACGCCTCAAAGCAATCCGGCGCAGACGGCATGACTGCTTTCGTAATGGAGCACGCCGGACAGAATTTAGGATTGTTCGTATTCAACCGGGATCTTCCCCGGAGTCCGGAACCGGTCAATCTGCTCGCCGGCGGAAATTTCCTGACGTATCGTTCGCTCACCTATCTCTATATACAGAATGGAGGCGGAGAGACCGAGACCATGACTTCGATCGACAATGTTAGGATTACCTCCTATCCCTACGATTCGATAACCGGGCTTGAGAAAGCGGCGCCGACGGATCGGCTTCCCGAATCGCTGTCCGTGGCGATGGTCATGCCGACGACGCTTTACGGCGGCAGCCAAAATTCGCTGTCCGTCACAGCCGTCGATTCCGAATCGAAAAAACCGGTTTATTTCCCCTTCGAAGTGACTCTGACTCAGGGCGGGGAACAAGTTTCTCTGGCCAAAGGCGCCACCAATCAGCAGGGGCTTTCGACGCAGACCTTCGCTCTTCCCCAATTGAACGGCGGAATGTGGAAGGTTCAAATGCAGAGCGGCGAAGAAACGGTCTTGAGCGGCGAAGCCGCCGTGAAAAACAACGGCGTCCTTTTGATTTATACGGACAAGCCTATTTACAAACCGAGTCAGACCATGCAAGGCCGCGTTCTGTTTCTGAATAACGCCTTGCAGCCCATGCAGGGCGACATCGAACTGTCCATCGCCGACGCCAAGGGCATCAAGATTCACAAGGAAGTGATTCCCGCCAACGATTACGGCGTCGCCTCGTTCGAACTGCCGCTGGCCAACGAACTGAACTTCGGCACGTGGAAAATCACCGCCAAATCGGGCGGCGAGAACCAGGCGGAATTGGATGTGGAAGTGGATAAATACGTGCTTCCCGCCTTCGAAGTGAATTTGAATCTCGACAAGGATTGGTATCTGGTCAGCGAGCGCATCACCGGCGCCATCGACAGCCGGTATTTCTTCGGGAAGCCGGTGCAGGGCGATGTTCATATCCAGGCGCTGCGCTACGTGGCCGAATGGGAGGAATACGCGACAACCGACGGGCGGCTGGAAAACGGGATTTTCGCTTTCGATTTGCCTGAAGTCGGCTATATCGCCGGAACGCAGGCCGAAGAGGGAGCGGGAACGCTGCAGATTAAAGTCACCGTAACCGACGACACTGGTAAAGAAGAGAGCACCGATGCGCTGGTGCGCATCGTCGACTCCGGCGTTACGCTGAAATTGATTCCCGAATCGTCGGTCGTCAAGCCGGGAATGGATCAGCAGCTCATTATCGTCACCGAAACGCCGGGAGGCGCCCCCTTGTCGCTGCCGGTTGCTCTCGAGATCAGTTTCACCAATGAGAGCGGTGATGAACTGGGATCCATCTCTGAAACAATCAATACGGAGAATGGTATTTTTCTCTATGAATATGAAGTGCCTGAAAAAACTCAAATGGCGGTTATTACAGCCAAGACCGATCAAGACCGCAGCACAGCCGAAGAGTCGCTGCTTCTCTACGCCGCTTACTCGCCGGGTTCGTATTACATCCACCTGCGGCAGCGCAATGAGGGTGTGCTGAAGGCCGGGGATCAGGCGGTCTTCGATCTTCACGCCACCAATCCGGGGACGCTGTATTTCGATGTGTACGGTGATGGGCGCACATTGTTCTCCAATGCGGTGGAGGGCAATGAAATCAGCTTCACCGTGACGCCCGAGATGAGCCCCTCGGCCAAAATCGTCGCATACATGATTCAACCCAACAATGAGATTTCCGCAGACGTGCTTCCCTTTGATGTGGATCTGACATCCTCTACGTCGCTGGAGGCGTCCTTCAGCGCCGAGGAAGTAAAGCCGGGCGATCCCGTATCCTTGACCATCCAAAGCGAAGGGCAGTCGATGGTCGGTTTAGCGCTGGTCGACGAATCGGTGTTTGCGCTGGTTGAGAATCGGTTGAATCTGCAAAATGTCTTCGCCGAGCTGGAGCGCATCTTCATGGCGCCGCAGGTCGAAGTGCATGCCAATCCCGACAGCGTATGGATTGGAAGAGAGACGCTTACCGGCGGCAAGGGAGCGCTGGATGTCTTTGCCGAAAACAATCTGCAGATTCTCACGTCCGGCGATCTGACCGTCCCCAAAGCGAAAGAGATCGATCCCTGGTCGCTTTGGGACAATCAGCTGATCCGTAAGAACCTGCCTTTCCCGCCGTTTCTTGAAATGGTCGATGACGCCGCTCCGACCGGCGGCTTTGACGGCGGTGGAGCGGAATACCAGGAGCCGGAGCGCGTCCGCACATTTTTCCCTGAAACCTGGCTGTGGCAGCCGGAATTGCTGACCGATGAAAACGGCGCCGCGGTGCTCGATCTGACTGCGCCCGACAGCATCACGACCTGGAAGCTGCAGGCGGTGTCGACGTCGGATCGCGGGCTCGGCATCACCGACGGTTCATTGCGCGTCTTCCAGGATTTCTTCGCCGAACCCGATCTGCCCTATGCGGTGATTCGCGGCGATGAGTTTCCTTTGAGCGTGCGGATCTTCAATTATATCGACGACGAACAGACCATTCGCGTTACGCTGGAAAATACAGAGGATCTGGGGCTGCAGGGCGATCCGGTTCAAGAAGTAACCATTGCCGGACAAAGCGCCGGCTCGGTTCAATTCACGCTGAGTCCAACCAACGTCGGCCTCTTCCCGATTTCGCTGATCGCCCAGTCGTCGCAGCGCGCCGATGCGATTCGCAAAAACCTGCGCGTCGAGCCGGAAGGCATCCGGAAAGAAAACGTCCACAACGGCGTTCTCAAAGACGATTCCGAAATAACCATCGATTTGACCTTCCCGGAGCCGTTTATTCGCGAGGCCCCCGAACCTGTTGGGGAGGAAATCGAGCCGATCGACGATATTATTCCCCCGATCATTCCGCCGGTCATCGAGATTGTTCCCGATTCAGAGACGCTGCGCATCGCCGTTACGCCCAGCCTGGTCGGGCAGTCGCTGGACGGATTGGACGATCTGCTGGGCATGCCTTACGGATGCGGCGAACAGAACATGATCTTTATGGCGCCGGACGTCGAAGTGCTGCGCTATCTGAAAGCCAGCGGGCAGTTGAATCCCGAAGTGCGCGCCAAAGCGGAATATTTCATCACCACCGGCTACCAGCGCCAACTCACCTTCCGGCACAGCGACGGCTCCTTCTCCGCCTTCGGGGAGCAGGATGAAAGCGGCAGCCTGTGGTTGACGGCCTTCGTTCTTTCTACGTTCAGCAACGCCCGCGAAGTGCGCACCATCGACGAAGTGATTCTTGCTCAGGCTTCGCAATGGATAACAGACCATCAACTCAAGGACGGCTCTTGGGAGCCGGTGGGCTTCGTCATTCACCAGGAGATGATCGGCGGCATGGAGGGGAATCTGGTGTTAACCGCCTTCGTGACGAACGCCCTGCTCGAATACGGTTCAGCCGGCCAAGCAGCCGTCCAAAGCGCCGTCGCATTTCTGGAGAGCAGTTTGAGCAATGAAAAGATCGATTCCTATGCGCTCGCTCAGATTGCCTATGCGTTGACCAAGGCCGGCAGTTCTCGGGCAGCCGCCGCCATTGATGCGCTGCTGGAGCAAGGGAAAACCGATTCGAACGGCTTGTATTGGGAGCCGCACGCCATCGAAACGACCGGCTATGCCGCCATGGCGCTGGCTTTGAATGACCGCATGGAGGCGCAGCCGGCTCTGCAGTGGCTGGCGGCGCAGCGCAACAGCCTGGGAGGCTACGGCGGCACGCAGGACACCGTCGTCGCCTTCAAAGCCCTGACCGCGGCCGCCGCCAAGCAAAGCCGCGATTTGGACGCCTCGATCGATGTTCTCGTCAACGGAGAAGTCGTTCATTCCTTCTCCGCTAATGCGGAAAATTTCGATGTGCTTCAATCGCTCGAACTGGCGCCGGCCGACGCGGTTACACTCAAGATGTCCGGCAAGGGTTCGGTGATGTACCAGGTTGTTCACGGCTATAACGTCCCCGCTTATTCGGAGCCGGTGGGCAGCGACATGATGCTTAAGGTCTCGTATTCATCCGAGCATGTCGCCGTCGACGACATCGTCGATGTGAATGTCGTCGTGGAGTATATGGGCATGGAGGAAAAGACGGGAATGGCGATTGTCGACGTCTCCATCCCCACCGGATTTGGATTGGTGCAGGAATCGCTGGACCGCGTGCAGTCCATGGAGATCATCAAGCGCATCGAGCAGGCGGGCCGCAAAGTGATCTTCTATGTCGATCATTTCACCAGCGGTGAAATCCTGGAGTTCACCTTCCAGGTTCGGGCTTTGTTCCCCGTCAAAGCCGACAGCGGGATTCATTCCGCCTACCTCTATTATGACGCGGACGTGAAAGCGGAGACCGGAGGCAATCAGCTGCAGGTCGACTGACATCCACGCCGATTCATGCGCGTTGATTTATGCGCGTTGATTTATGCGCGTTGATTTATGAAAGCGTAGACGCGAAAAAGGGGAGCGGTCATCTTTCGATTCCGCTCCCCTTTCGTGCTAGTCTGGTCCCGAATCCGATTCTCGCCGCCGCCTTCACGGATGTTCGAGAATACCCCTCTTATTCGCCCGCCAATTTGGAATCCCAGTCGGGTCCATGAGTGACGTCGTCTTTCGAGTTGCGCCGCGTCTCCTCGCTGAAATCAAAAGAGGCGTTCTTTTCGATGTATTCCTGCTGATCGCTTGGAACTTCATCTTCGGGGAAGATTGCGTTGACCGGACACACCGGCGCGCAGGCGTCGCAATCGATGCACTCGTCCGGATTGATGTAAAGCATGTCGTCGCCTTCATAGAAGCATTCGACGGGGCAAACTTCCGCGCAATCGCCATATTTGCAGTTTACACAAGCCTCGCAAACCACGTACGTCATGAGTTTTCTCCTTTAAGACTTTTTCCCGCTGTTTTCATGAAGAAAGTCGGAAAAATTTAGACGTTCTATCGATGGTGAATCATTTCCTTTATAAGGGTTATACATTTAGAGTCGGTGATGAGCAACCCTAAGTCTCCATCTTTCTATGATGGAGACGTTCCCTTCGTCATCCGGTTTAATCTATACGAAATGGAGATCGATTTCAATCGAATCCTTCAAAATGAAAATTTCTTTTATCATGAATCGGCCGGCGCCGCCGAGGGATCTTGGAATTCAGCTTTGGAGGGGGCTTTGATTGAGGATTAGACTCTGATAATCTATGGCTGTTCATTCATGGATTTTCAAACCAATTCGAAGCAACGCATAGAAACGACAAAATTGGGAAGGAGTATTCAAATGATTCGGAGATTGAGTTTTGCTCTCCTGGCGGTCGCCATAACGGCGGGCTTCGCTATGGCGCAGCAGGGTAATTGGAAGGGGCAATTTACCAATGCCGATTGGCAGAATCGCACATTGCGCGCGCAGATCGTCGGAGAAAGCGGCGTGGATTATCGCGCGTATATTTATGTCGGCGAAAAAGACGGGCCGGAGACGCGCGGCATTGTCAAAGGAAAAACCCAAAAAGGCGGCACTTTCTTTCAAGGGGACATCGACTTGGGAGAAAAATTTGGCGGCGTGTTCACATTGGATGGGAATATCTTGAAAGGCGTCTTCTCCGGTGAATTACAAAGCAAAAGCGGCGGCGCCAACGGCGTCTTCACGATGGAGCGCGTGTACCTGCAATCGCCGACTCTCGGTCAGAAGCCGCCGGCGGGCGCGATTATCCTCATGATGGATCAAGGCGCCACGAAAGAAGAACAGCAGGCCTTGTATGCCAAACAGGTCGAAGTCTTTGATGGCGAGTGGGATGTTCAGAAGCGCTGGGGCGTCATGGGCGACGGTTCGATTCGCATGTTCCCCAGCTCCATCGAATCCAAAAAAGAATTCGGCGACTCTCAGTATCACATCGAGTTCAAAACTCCGTATATGCCCAATGATCGCGGGCAGGCTCGGGGAAACAGCGGCGTGTATGTTCACGGGCGTTATGAAATCCAGGTGTTGGATAGTTTCACCGATGAACCGCGCGACAACCAATGCGGCGGCATCTATCAGCAGGCCGTTCCTCTCAGCAACCCCTGCCTGCCGCCGGGAGAATGGCAGACCTACGATATCACCTTCCGCGCGCCCCGATTCAATTCGAGCGGCCAAAAGACCGAAAATGCGCGCCTCACCGTGAAATTGAACGGAACGGTCATTCACGACAATCTCGAACTGCGCCATCCCACGCCGGGCGGCCGGGGCGGCCAGGAAGCCCTCACCGGCATTCTCCATCTGCAGGATCATAACGATTATGTAAGTTGGAAGAATATCTGGGTTCTGCCCATGGATTAAACGGGCGTCGATTAGATCAAAACAGAAAGGGCGCACATTCGTGCGCCCTTTCTTTGTTAGTGTTCTTACGTGTTGAGTCGGCGATCATTTTTTGAATGGATCGGCGATCGATTGAAGGGCTTCGCCGGTTTTTTGAATGGCTTCATTGAGCCTGGCTTTTTCTTCCGAATTCTCCAACGATTCCTGGATGTCTTTGTACCCCGCTTCAATCAAGGCGGCGGCGATTTCAGGATGTTCGAGGTAGTCGAAAAGGCTCCACTCGCGGACGTCCACGTAATTGTTTTCAAAACTCCACGATTCCTTTTTGGCGAAGATATACTCTTTTTCGGTTTGAACGATGGTATGGCTTGCGATGAACCAAACCGCCCCGCCGATGATCAGGATGAGAACAACAGAAAAGAACTGCAATGCGATGCGCCTGATTTTTTGGATAAATCCCGCCACTTCGATTTTCCTCGCTTTCGGTGCAAGATAATAGGATATTTCTCATAGATCGTTCTATGGAAGCGTTATTATAGTTGAATTTGCATGCAGCCGGGACAGGTTCTGATCGGATCTCGCCGTGCATGCCAGAGTTGGCCGTTGGGGAAATTCTCTTTGCCGGCCGCCGCGATGCAAAGGATGCAGCATGCCAGAGTCGTCGCCATGGATTCATTCGGAGAGCAAACCGGATTTCGTGCGCCGGGGATTTGATTCCATCGCGGCGCGATATGATCGCTTGAACGATCTGATGACCTTAGGACTGCATCGACGCTGGAAGCGGGAAGTCATCCGCCGCTTGTCTCTTCGGTCAGGCATGCGGATTTTGGATATTTGCTCGGGTACGGGAGACCTGGCGATTCGCGCCGCCCAATCCATTCAGCCGAACGGCCATGTCGCCGCTCTGGATTTTACGCCCAACATGATGGCGGCCGGCCGGGAGCGAACGCAACTCTTCGAATCGGCGCAAATTTTTTCCTGGATTGGCGGCGACGCCACTCAACTGCCGTTTGCCGATGAATCGTTCGACGGCGCCTCCGTCGGATTCGGGCTGCGTAATGTGGCGTCCATCGAAGCCGTGCTCCAAGAAGTTTATCGTGTTCTGCGACCGGGCGCCTGGTTCGTTAATCTTGATACAGCCGGATCGGAATGGGGCGTCATCGAGCCTTTTTATAAAATGTATATGCGCGTCATGGTTCCGCTGATGGGGAGGCTGTTCGCCGGTTCGAGAGACATGTACGCTTATCTTTCTTCGTCGGCGGCGGCGTTCGAGACGCCGCAGGAATTGCAGGGCTTGCTGCAGAAGGCGGGATTTGCGCAGACAGGCTATGCCTACCGTCCGCGAATCGTGGGCGGCGCGGCTCTGGCGTGGGCCCGCAAGCCCGATCCGGAAGCATAGAGGGAATTCAAGCATGGGCTGCTTCGAACAAAACCTGGCCGCGCTTGCATCGACCCGGCCGGCATTGGCGGCGGCGGTCAAGGCGGCGCATCCGGATCCTGACCGATATAAACTGCTGCCGACGCAAAGCGGGCTGCCTTCGTTAGAATGGATCCAAGACGACGGCGAAGCCCTTCTCTGGTACAGCCGATACGATCCGATGCGCGAAATCCGGCGCGAACTTTCAACCATCGATCACTCGCGCATTTATCTGCCCCTTCTGGGAGGCGTCGGCCTGGGGTACAGCCTGCGCGCGCTCTGGCAAAATTATCGCGATGAATTCTTCGATGCGATCGTCCTGGAGCCGGATCCCGCGATTTTCCGGCTGGCGCTGCAGACGACTCGCATGGACGACATCCTCGCCGATTCGCGCCTGCATATTCATCTGGGCGGCGATCTGAATTCCTGGATGGAATTGATTCATAAACTCATTCCGTCCATCATGAGCTGCGCGCTGCAATTTCTTCCCCACAGGCCTTCGCAGAAGCGATATTCCGCCTTTTTTCAATCCGCTTTGGACGCGCTGCGCCGTCGCATCCAATTCACCGAAGCGGAATTCGATCTGCTGATTCGCAACGGTTCGCACATTCAAGAAAACATGTGGGAGAACCTGCCCGGCATCTTGTCGTCGTTCGGATTGAGCGATGTGCGCGGCATGCTTCGCGGGAAGTCGGCGATCGTCGTCGCGGCGGGGCCGTCATTGGATAAAAACGCCGATCAATTGCGAGGCGTCGAAAATCGAGCCGCCTTGATCGCCGTGGATACCGCCCACCGAACCTTGCGCCGCCGGGGCGTCGAACCGCACATTGTGGTTACGACCGATCCAACCGAATTAAACGCCAAACATTTCGAAGACGTCGATCCTTCTCCACGAACGATTCTGGCCTTCGATCCGGAAGTCTATTCGGCGATTCCATCGGCATGGCCGCATCGAAAATTGTTTTTGAATCTGGAGAAGGCTTCTTTTACGCGATGGCTCGAAAAGGCGTTCGGGCCTTTTGGATTTTTGCCGAAGGGCAGCTCGGTCGGGCACACCGCTTTTTATCTGGCGCGCGAGTTGGGCGCCGATCCGATTGTGTTCGTTGGATTGGATCTGGCCTTCGATCCTCAGGGAGGCGCAACCCACGCGGCCGACGCCGCTCTGCATCGATCCTATGCGCCGATCTCCGCGGGCGCGGGCGCCGCCCGTCTTGGTCCGAGAGCCGGGGCCGGCGCCATGCAGGAATCGATCGTTTGGACGCCGGGGATTCACGGAGCGCCCGTTCCCACCTCGAAAGTGATGTTTCTCTATATCCAGCAGTTTGTCGAGGAAATTCGAAAAACATCGGCGAGAGTCGTCGACGCCACTGAAGGCGGAGCTCTTCTGCACGGAGCGGAGACTGCCGCGCTGCGCGATGCGCTGTCATCTTTTGGCGCCGGCCGGGGCATTGTTTCTCTGTTCGATTCTCTGGGCGCTGTTCGGGAGCGCCGCTCGATCAGAAGCGCGCTGGATCCCATTCTTGCCGCGCTGGAGAACGCCCCGGCGATGGCGCGCCGAGGACTCGAATTGACGCAGCGAATTTCGAAGGAAGCGCTTTCTCCCGGCGCGGTTCGAGATCGGCCGGAATGGAAAGAGATGGAGTCTCTTTTCTCCACAATTTATTATTCGGAGGAAATAAAAATCGCTCTCGAACAGGCGTTGTTCAGCGCCGTGTATTCGTTTATTCAAAAAGAACGCGCCGATCAGACCGATCTTCGTCTTTCTAAATACAGAAATTATTTCCAAACTGTTTTGGATGTCTCGCCCCACTTCCGGGAAACGATCCTGCGCGTAAAATCAATGTAGCGAGTAAACGTATTTTTCTTGCTTATGAAAAGCCTTTTTATCATACAGGCAAACGGCGGCGTTCTTGATCGATCCGCTTCTTGAAGGAAGCAGAATAGAAAGAAGAGTCTGCGTTTCTGGGGCGTTTCTTGGGGTGAAGACGCTTTATATATTTTGAGACAGGAAAGGGACATCGATGAATCGTTTTTTTCTCGTTCATAGCATTCAGTGTTTGGCGATCGTCTTGTTGGCGGTCTGTTTTATCGCTCCGTACTGGCTTCACGCCGGCGATGTCGACGACGGCTTCGATTCTCAACGCTGGGAAAAAGACATCCAAGCGTTTGAAGCCAAAGAGCAAGAATCGCTTCCCGAAGAAGGGGGCGTTGTTTTTGTCGGCAGTTCTAGCATTCGCAAGTGGGATTTAGACAAATTTTTCCCCGATCAAGATTTCATCAATCGCGGCTTCGGCGGTTCGCACATGGAGGATTCGGTTTACTATGCGGATCGCATCGTCCTTCCTTACAAGCCTCGAACCGTCGTTGTATATGCGGGAGACAACGATATCAACGATGGAAAAACGCCGCAGCGCGTTTTAAATGACTTCAAAAAGTTTGTGCGGATCGTGCATGAAAATCTTCCCCGAACAAATATTCTTTACATTGCCATCAAGCCGTGTGTGAAGCGGTGGGATAAGGTGGACAAAGTCCGCGAAGCGAATCGTCTGATTTCGGAGTATGCGAAGAAAGATAAGCATGTGGATTTTGTGGACATCGACGCGCCGATGATGGGCGAAGACTGCAAACCGCGCCGATCGCTTTTCGAAGAAGACGAACTGCATCTCAACGATGAAGGATACCGGCTGTGGACGTCGCTTTTGAAGCCGTTTCTTCAAGAGAAGCCTCTCGCGGACGAATAGCGCGAAGCTTGCCGCCTGAAATAACCATGGATGAAAGAATGAAAGATGGGGTGGGCTGGATTTCGTTATCCGCCCACCCTTTTTCATCGAATTATGCTTGATGGATCATTCTTGTTCGCTATGCCAGCGTCTTCCATTCCATGCCGGCTTTGCGAACGGCGTATTCTGTTTCTTTGAGGTAATTGTCATAACAGAGCATCCAATGGAAGCCGCGCGTTTCATCGTTTAATTGGTCTGTATCGCACTGGAATTGAATATCGATCTGCGAACGGCAAATATCCAGGAAGGGATTGTCGATGATTTCCGCTTCGAATCCCAACCACCGGTTGAAATTGAAATCCGGGTCGATTACGGTGATTTTCTGCCCTAATTTCATTTCCACCTTGGGCGCCGCGCCCCAATCCGATTCGAAATGCGTGAGAATTTTGGCAGGTTCTAAATGCTCGCCGTCCATCTTGCGCGGCGCGGTGCAATGCGCCAGGGTGACGATTTGGTTGTGCGGGTAGGTCGGATCTTGGAGGAACGCCGGCTTCCCGGAGATATAATGCAGCAATATCCCCGATGGAATCACCACGAAGTCCGATTCGCAGAAGGCCAGATAGCCGTCGTCGTTGATCAAAGAGAGCGGCAGGCAGGCGGTGGTCTCCGAAACCTGCATGATGGTTCCCATGCATTGATTGACGGTGATGGCGTCGGTCTGGGCTTCCGCCATCAACTGGTGAAATACTTCCGTCAGCAGGAAGCATTTCGTGACAAAATCCTTGGATGTGTCCAGCGTAATGCCATCCTGCTTGAGGTATTTCTCCGCCTCCTGATTGCACCATTTCACCAAGGTGGAATTTTCCTTCGCTTTCAGAATTCGCTTGCCTAATTCGTCGTAGGGTACGTCGATCAATTCCATGTTGAAACGGTCGCGCGTCAGATCGGGCGCTTTTTGGCCGCCCGCACCCCAGCCGCTGGCCCCGCCGATGCAGATGATCTTTTTGTTCATTGTGTTCTTTAAGCCGGACAAAGCCCGCAGTCGCATGAGCACATCGTCGTATTCATCGACGACCACGTCGCGCGTGTCAACGCCCGGCTGGCCGAATTCATCCACCGTTTTGCGCAAATAGCGGTTCGAGATGATCTCGTACCACAAATAAACCGGTCCGGAACGGTGGCGCAGGAAAACGATGGTCCACTTGTCGGGATCGGTCAGCGCTTCCAGCGTGTTGCCCCACGACCCTGCAGCGTACATCAACAGGACGTCATGGCCGCCTTTGGCGACTTGGGCGCCCTGTTCGGGATTCTGCACTTGCGCGATGGGCAGAATCTCCATCGGAAATCCCGCTTTCGCTTTCATGCTTTCCAGTTCGCCGTTGATCCGGTTAATCTCCTCCGTCACATGCTGACTGGTTTGAATCGCTCCCCAAGAGCGCCAGCTGACGCCTTCGCGTCGTTGGGGAAGTCCATACACCAAAACAGGTTGAATTTTCAAAGGCTTGCAAACCGGGCCGTTGCGCACCGGATCTTTGCTGTCGGCGGCCGACGCGGAGAGGGATGAAAGCGCGATCATTCCCGCTCCGGCCCCGACTCCCGTCATGAAATCCCGGCGATTCACGCCGCTGCTCGCATCGCTGCTGGAATGGCTGGGACACCACCATGACATGCAGCAATGGCAGGGCGAAGCATGGTTATGGCTTGAATGATTGGTCATTATGTTTCCTCCAGAAACGTAATAATTCTCTCCTAAAAAAGATGAAATCATCAAAAGCTGTTTATAAAACAATCTTAGATTGCTTTCGATTGAAGCGGGCGACTTTTCGCTCGCGCAAAGCCATCACCCCCATTTGAAGGGTTGTCTGCACCGGCTGGGCCAGCGTCATCGGCGCCCAGGGCTCTTCTCTGGATCGGCAGCACGCGAGGAAATTGCGCCAGAAATCCAACTGCGATTCTTTTCGTTGTATCGGATCGACTTTTTGAGGACGATCGACGTTGGGCTGCGGCGTAATAAAGATATTGTCTTCGTTGAAAGTCATGGTTCCCTCGGAGCCCCGGATGACCATGGGAACTCCATAATCGTTGCCCAGCGTGCAAGTCAGTACGATGGAAACGCCTTCCGGGTAGTCCATCATCATGTTGAAGGCGTCCGGAACTTCGCGCTCGTGATTGTATAAGAAGCGCCCGCCGGAAGCGGCGACCGCTTCCGGATAAGTGACGCCCAGCATGCGCACAAGGGGCGTAAAGGTATGCGGGAACAGATCGGTCGACGGCCCGCCGGCGTAATCCCAATACATGCGCCATTGGAAAAAACGGCTGACGCTGAAGGCTCGTTTGGGGCAGTCTCCCAGGAAAGCCTCCCAGAGGAGATCGTCGCCCGGCGCGGCGTCGGGATCGTCGATGGGCATTCTCTCGCCCCAGTCGCCGTTCCGAAAATATCCCGCCTGCGCCTGCAGCGGCTTCCCGATGGCGCCTTCCTGAATCAAGCGCGCCGCCTGACGCCAGGCGTTGGAACTCATGCACTGCACGCCGACTTGGACGATGCGCTTGGCTTCGCGGACCGCGTCGGTCATGCGGCGGGTTAATTCGACCTGCCGCCAATGCGTAAGCGGCTTTTCGATATAGGCGTCTTTGCCGGCCTGCACGGCGTCCAGAAGCTGATAGCCGTGCCAGTGGTCGGGCGAGGCGATCAAGACGGCGTCGACATGGGGGTCTTGCAGCAGCTCTTGATGCAGCATGTATCCCTTGGCGCCGGTTTCGCTTTCCGCTTTTTGAAGACGGGATCGGTATACATCGCAAACCGCGGTGATTTCGACCGCTTCGCCCTCTTCCTTTAACTGTTTTAAATAATGGATGTGCGAGCCGCCGCGGCCGCCGCAGCCGATGACGCCTATCCCGATTCGATCGTTGGCGCTGGAGGATCGCGGCGGATTGGCGCTCAAGGCGGCGGCCGCCCCGACGCCGGCCAGGAATCTTCGCCGCGAAACGGCGGGGATTTTCAACGTTCGAGACATTCTTTCTCCTTGCTTTGGCTTCGAGGAATTTTCGCCTCCCTGAGGCGGGGAGACGCTCCTTTCATTCTTTCAAACAAAGAAAAACGGCTTATGTTCTCTACACCCATGACTATAAACCATGAGTGAATTCAACGTCAATGTAAAAAGACGAAAATAAGGTGGCAAGTTTTTTCCGGCTCACTATACTTAAACCAATAAAAACGCCGATTCAAACAAGGAGGATATGATTTATGTCTTCAATTAAGCGAATCAACGCTGTATTCATTTATGTGAAAGACATGGCTGAGATGCGACGGTTTTATGAAACGGTTCTTGGTTTGAACGCTCCCATCGTCGAATCCGACATGTGGGTGGAATACGATCTGCCCGGCAGCCGCTTTGCTCTGCATCAAGGAGACGAGCGCATTCTGAACGAGCAGAGTCCTCTCCGCAACACCGTGAAATTCAGCCTGGAAGTGGATGATTTGTCGTCATTATGCGCCTCCCTAAAAGAAAAAGGGGTCGAAATTGTTTTCGAACCCCGGGAAGATTTCGGCTCTCTGCTGGCGGAAATCCTCGATGTAGAGGGCAATCCCATCCGATTGATACAGAAAGTGAAATAAGAATATATTTGTTACTTTATTTTCTCTATTCCGGCATGCGGTGGAAGAGGTCGCTCAGGCGCGGATAGATTTCTTTGTAGCATTCGAAGCGCTCCGTGTAGAGGCGGTGATATTCCTGGTTGGGTTCGTACGTGCGCTCAATGCTTGCTAGGGATTGCGCCGCCTCGCGGATGGACGAATAAACGCCGGTCGCCGATCCAGCCAGGATGGCGCAGCCCAGGCATCCCGCTTCGGAGACGGAGGGAACGGCGACGGGAACGCCCATGATATCGGCTTTGACCTGCAGCCAGAACGGCGATTTCGCGCCGCCGCCGGTGGCGCGCAAAATGTTGACTTCGCCGCCCGCGTCCTTCAGCAGCTCCAGGCACATGCGCATTTCGTAGGTGATGCCTTCTAAAATAGCGCGTGTGATCTCTCCCTTGGTCGTCCCCAATCGCAGGCCTAGAAATGCGCCTTTGGCTTGGGTGTCGAAATGGGGAACGCCGGTCGTGGTGAAATGAGGAAGGACAAGAATTCCCGTCGGCCTGTCGGAGGCTTCTTCGGTCAAAATGTCGTAAACGTCGCGGCCGCTTTCCGAAGCGCGGCGCAGTTCGTCCTGAGCAAACTGATCCCGGTACCAGCGGAACAAACTTCCGCCGGTGAAGTTGTAGATCAAAGCGATGTAAAGATCGGGGCAGGCGTGGTGATAACAGCAGATGTTGTTTTGATGCATCACGTCATTGATGATCAAATCCGAAAAAGCGGGTGCAATGCATTCCACCGTTCCGATCCCGTAAGACGCCATGTTGGATTCCGTGACGCCGGCGCCGAGCGATTGGCAGGGTTGATCGTGCCCGCCGGTTACGACTTTCACGCCCTTGGGAAGGCCCAGCTCGTCGGCGATCGAATCGGGAACTTCGCCGAGCAGCGTTCCTGAGGGCTTCAAGGCCGGCATGAGGCTTCGGTCGATTCCCGCGAATTGGAGGAACTCGTCGCTCCAATCGCATTTGGTAACATCGAAAAACAGAGTGCGCGCCGCGAGGGTGTAATCGGTGGCCGGCGCTTGGCCCAGTTTATACATAACCAAATCTTCGAAGCCCAGCAGGACGCGGGTTTGCTTCATGATCTCCGGCTTGTGCTCGTGCATCCACTGTAATTTCAGCGCCGTGAACAGAGCGGCCAGCGGCTGTCCGGTCGTTTCGAAGATTTTCTTGCGTCCGAATTTCTCTTCCCATTTGGTGACATATCTTTCGGTTCGATTGTCGAAACTGACAAGCGCGTTATGAATGATTTCGCCTTGGTCGTTGATATACGAGACGGCCTCTCCCTGCGACGAAACCGCCAAGGCGCTGATCGGATCGTTTTTTGTCTTCGCCGCCGCTTCGCGGATGCAGGCTTTGACATCCTCCCAGACGCGATTTCCATCCAATTCCGCCCAACCGGGCTGCGGCGAATGCAGAGGATATTCCCGATACGCCGATGTGATCATCTTTCCGTCTTCTTGAAAGGCGACCGCTTTACATCCTGTCGTTCCAACATCGATTCCTAGCAGACTCACAATCAGTTCCTCCCGTGGTAATGAAGAGATTTCACCATTTTATGGGTGTTCGCCGTGAAAGAGCAACCCTTAGCGCCGCTATCCATGATAAAAAAGGGGCGCAGAAAATGGGCAAACGATCAATCAAAGGCGAAAAAAAAGAGCCGTCTCCATAGACCGCTCTTCATTCGTACTTTTTAAATAATTGTTTTAAAAGGATTATTGCCCGACGGCGACAATATCGCCAATGCTTCGCAGACCGTTGGTGGTTTGATAAATATAATCGGGCGTATGCGATAGATCCGGCCCCATGCTCCAAATGTAATACACAGTGCCGTGATGTCCCTGCGGGACGCTGGTGGTGCGGCCCTGCAAGGCTTGCGCATAGAGAGAAGGATCGTTCACCATGCGCAGGGCGGGGATTCCATGGGAGCCGAAATAATCGGCGTGATACTCGCGATGACTCCATTCCGTCGTTCCTAAAATGTTGGATTGCACTTCTTGGAAAGGATCCTTGGGAGGAGCGCTGCAATAAGCGATCGGCGTGGTCATGGGCTTGTTCTGCCAGATGGGATGTCCATCGAAATGAGGGCAGAAAATATTGTTGTCCATTCTGTACATGGCGTAGACTTTGAGCCAGGTGTTCATTTCAGAGTTGCACTTGGCAATCTGGGCGCGCATCTGCGCGTTGAGGAAGTTGGGAACGGCGATGGCGGCCAGAATTCCAATAATAGCGACGACAATGAGCAATTCGATCAGAGTAAAGCCCTTTCTTCTCATGTTTACCTCCCTAAAAAAAGAAAATTGTTGCGATTCATGCATCATATTTGTATTTTTTAAATGAATTTCAATCTTATATCAAGGTTGATTTCCCAAAACGGATTAATGCTTTGTCGATAAATAGAATTGAAATGGGAGACGATATATTCCTCACGCCGTTCAGAAAGAAGGAATCAAAACTAACTGAAATAAAAAAAGCGGTTGGAAAACCGCTTTTGATTCAAATTACTAAATTATCCGTAAACTGAAGCGCTAGTTGGTCATCACGATGTCGCCGTAGCTGGTCAATCCATTCGATGCTTGATATATGTCAAATAAGTCGCTTGGGGCATGCACCAGATCGGGGCCCATGCTCCAAATATAATAAACGGTGCCTACATGATGATCATTTTCATTCGCTACAATCCGTCCTTGAAGCGCCCGGCTGTAAAGACTGGGATTTTGGATTAATCGAGTTGGCGAAACCACGGGAAACCAATCGGCGTGATAGGATCCGTGACTCCACTGCAAGGTTCCCTGAACGTTCCCCTTGGCTTGTTGAAAAGGATCCTGCGGGGGCGCAGAAATATAGGCGATCGGCGTCGTCATATATTTGTTTTGCCAAACGGGATGACCGGGCATGTGCATCGGATAATTGGAGTTATCCAGGTGATACATTTCGTATACATTAACCCAACTTTTCATTTCGGATTGGCACTTGGCCACCTTGGCGCGGATTTGCGCGTTAAGAAAGTTGGGTACGGCGATGGCCGCCAGAATCCCTATAATGGCGACGACGATGAGCAATTCGATGAGCGTAAAGCCTTTTTTTCCCATAATACCTCCCTCGTATATACAGTAATTATCATGCGGCGTTTTTCATTATATCAATTAATCGTATTTTTTTGAGGAAATCAAGAGTCTTATCTATGAATAGTTTGAATAAAAAACGCCCGTATCAGGGCGTGGAAAGAAATTGCATGATAAAAGCACATTAATAAGGAAGGATTAACAGATCTTCTTTATGCGAAATTATTGTCCACCGATGATTTGGCTGTTCAACACGAAAATATTTCCGGAAGAGACCAATCCGTTGGACGGCAAGTAAATGAATCCCGCGTTTTTGTCATGCAATCCTTGGGCGCCGGTCGTTCCCCAGGGATAATCCTGATCCCCGTCCGGACCGAGAGAAGTCATAATGTATTCGATGTTATATTGAAGAAGCATATTGTAGGTCGCCGTCGAGTTTTTGCAGCTGGGCGTGCCGTAGGGGCCAAACGAGACGGCGGAGGTATATTCGTATACGGGTTTGAGACCGGTTTTAATGGTTTGGCGGTTCTCGAATTCAGGATTGATGCTGGCGAAAGCGTCTTCCGGAATTGTGGAGATGTAGGAAACCGGCGTGGTTAGAGGAATATAAGAAAGATGCTCCGCCTGTCCGACGCCGCAGTCGCCATCATACGTGTATTGCCCTCGGTCGAGACGATATTGCTCCTCAGCCATCGCCACGGCTTTCATATCCGAGACGACGCGAGCGACTTTGGCGCGCATCTGCGCGTTGAGAAAGTTGGGCACGGCGATGGCCGCCAGAATCCCTATAATGGCGACGACGATGAGCAATTCGATGAGCGTAAAGCCTTTTTTCCTCATAATTACCTCTCCCGTTTGAAGAGCAATTATTATTCAACAATAAGATATTGTATCACTTAATCGTATTTTCGCATGAAAATCAAGGAGTTGTATCGGTTGATGAATATAAAAAAACGCCCTTTCAAGGGCGTTGAAAGAAATTCATGGAATTATCAGGGCGATAACGGATGATCAACATCCGGCCGCTAAGCGAATCTTGTTATCCGCCGATGATCTGGCTGTTCAATACGAAAATGTTTCCGGACGAGATCAATCCGTTGGACGGCATGTAAATGAATGCCGCATTTTTGTCATGCAATCCTTGCGCGCCGGCCGTTCCCCAGGGATAGTCCTGCTTGCCGTTCGGACCGACAGAAGTCATGATGTATTCGATGCTGTATTGATGGAGCATATTGTAGGTCGCCGTCGTGTTTTTACAGTTAGGCGTTCCAACGGGGCCGAACGAGACGGCGGACGTATATTCGTATACGGGCTTCATGCCGGTTTTAATGGTCTGGCGGTTCTGGAATTCAGAATTGGCGCTGGCGAAAGCGTCTTCCGGAATGCTGGCGATGTACGAAACGGGGGACGTCAACGGGATGTACGAAAGGTGTTCGGCTTGCCCGACGCCGCAGTCGCCATCATACGTGTATTGCCCACGATCGAGGCGATATTGCTCCTCCGCCATTGCCACGGCCTTCATATCCGACACGACCCGCGCGATTTTGGCGCGCATTTGCGCGTTCAAAAAATTCGGCACGGCGATCGCCGCCAGAATTCCAATAATGGCGACGACGATGAGCAGTTCGATGAGTGTGAATCCTTTGTTGTTCATAAACTTCTCCCTTTTAATTTTGTAATACAAACGATGCCAACAGCACTGCGCTGGGACGCAGCGCCGTTATTTCCTTAAGCAAAAAAACGAAAAAGGAAAGAAGGGCCTATTTCTTCTTCGGGGATGTTTTTGTTATGGGTTTCTCAATTTTCTCTTCTTTGACAGGATTGCCGGGTGATTTTTGACTCTCTCCCCCGCGCGCATCGGGTCCTGTCATGGTCGCTTCGGGAGTATGAATGATAATTTTTTCGACGTCTTCGTGCGGGCTGGGAATAACATGAGCAGAAACCACTTCGCCAACCTTTCTCGCCGCCGCCGCGCCGGCTTCAACGGCCGATTTTACATCCGCCACTTCTCCACGCAGTTTCACGGTTACTAAGGCGGGTACGGTATACTCAATCTGCGCAAGAACCGTCTCCGCCGCTTTTACCGCAGCGTCCGCGGCTTCAATGGCGCTGATCAATCCGCGCGTTTCGATAAGTCCAAGAGCTTTCATGGGTTCATTTCTCCAGTTTGCTGAAGAAATATCATAGATCGAATTACGGAAAAATAGAAGATAGGAAGGTCAACTGTATCTTTGCTCGGGATAATGGATTATTATAATTGAGAAAAAAATTTCCGCGCAGCCAATCGGAAATTGAAAAAAAGACAGGTGGAATAAGACATGAATGAAAAAAAATCGAATCGGAAAAATCGCCGTGTCTTCCTATTATCTCTCAGCGCCGGCCTGGGCGCGCTGGGCGCGACATATCGTGCGTCGGCCGGCGTCGGCCCCAACGATAAGATCCAGATGGGCTTTATCGGCGTCGGCGGCATGGGAACCGGCCGGCTGAATGAATTCATGCGGCATGACGACGTCGACGTCGCCGGAATTTGCGACGTGGATTCCAGCCATTTAGACAGAGCCGTCGCTGAAGTGGAGAAGCGGCGCGAGAAGCGGCCGCATGGCTATCATGATTTCCGGCAATTGTTGAACCGCGACGACGTGGACGCCGTAATGATCGCGACGCCCGATCATTGGCACGCCCTTACGACCATCACCGCCTGCAATGCGGGGAAAGACGTTTTTGTCGAAAAGCCGCTCTGCCACAATATCGCGGAAGGACGCAAGATGGTGGATGCGGCGCTTAAAAACAAGCGCATCACCCAACTCGGAACGCACATTCATAACACAACCGATAATTACCGGCGCGTCGTGGAAATGGTTCAATCGGGAAATCTGGGAAATATCACGCGAGTGCATTGCTGGAAGACGTCGGATGCGAAAAAAGGCATCGGATCTCCCGAAAACGGCTTTCCTCCCGCCGAACTGGATTACGATATGTGGCTCGGACCCGCACCCAAACAGCCTTATAATCCCAACCGCTCCCACTTCACCTTCCGATATTTCTGGGATTTTTCCGGCGGGATCTTTATCGATTTCTGGTGTCATATCACCGACGTGGCATACTGGGCGCTTGATTTACAGGATCCCATCAGCGTCTCGGCGGTCGGCGGACGCCGCTTCCGCGAAGACAATACCGAAACGCCCGATTGTCTGGACGTGCTGTACGAATACCCCGGCCTCTCCATGGCTTGGACGCTGCATCCCCAGCCGCCGGCCTTCCAACACATGGGCGGCATCGGCTGCATCTTTTACGGGACGGAAGCGACGCTGGTCGCCAATTACAGCCAGCACGAAATCTGGGTGGACGGTAAGAAATCCGATGATTTTCCCCGCCCCGAACCGACGATCCCCAGTTCGCCCGGCCATATCCGGGAATTCTTGAATTCCATCAAATCGCGCGAGAAGACGACCTGCAATGTTGAGTATGCTTATCGGCTGACCAAAGGCGGCCTCTTGGGCAACATCGCCTACCGGGTCGGCGAGCGAATTTATTGGGATGATCAGAAAGAGCAAGTGAAAAGCAGCCGGAAAGCCAATTCTCTGCTGCGGCGAAATTATCGCAGCCCCTGGAAATTGGTCTAACGAGTAAATCCAATAGGATGCCAATCCTCCTCGATCACGGGCGGCGGCGTCCCATGGGAGGTTTTCAATATGGCCATCGAAGAACGTTGGCAGCTGGTTCATGAAGACGTAACTCTATACGCCCCGGAAGTCAGCCGAGACTCGACACCTGATGAATTCCTCGATATGGACGAACGGCAGCATACGATCATCAAATTCGAAAATGTGCTGGTCGGATGCAAGATGTTTCCCGATGATCTCGCACGCAACGATTGGGTGCATCAACATAAACGCGGAAAGCGGGTGGAACTGTATAATCCCGACAGCCGCGTCCGGAAGGCTGGAAACATCATTGAGGTGCAAGTCGGCGAACCGCCCGACGACAACATGGCCGCCGTTATGATCTACATTGAGCGCATTCTCCCCCCGGAGGATGTGGTGGATTGGATAATCTGAATTTGAGAAAAGCGTATTTCTGCAAGGCGGGAGCTCTGCGCCCCCGCCTTGCTTGATTATCTGAAATAGATTGACGGCGTTCTCTTTAAGATCGGTAATTTTTTATACAGTCGGCAATCCGTAGGGTTCGCGATATTCCCGGCGCAGCAGCGCATTCGCCGGTTGGTCGCCGTCAAAGTTTTCCGTCTTCGGATCAAAGCGCACATCTCGGCCCAGGTGATAGGAAATGTTGCCTAAATGGCAGATAGTGGTGCTTAAGCGGCCGAGTTCCACATCGGCATTGGGCTGCCGACGGGATTTAATGCATTCGAGAAAATTCTTCATGTGCAGGTTGGTTTCGTTGCAGCGATCCGACTGGCTGGATTCCGTCGAACCGTCTTTGCGGTAAACCGTCCAGTTCTGTTTGCCGAAATTGACGATCAACGCCGCCTCTGAGCCATAAAAGCCGATGCCCGCCGCCGATCCCTCCACCGGCCGGTGGCTGCCGAAACTGCGCAGCTCCCAAACCAGCATAAAATCTTCATAATCATACGTAACAATCTGAGAGTCGGGCACTTCTTTCATGTCGTCCAGCCAATAAATCCCCGAATTGTTGGAGATATGAACCGGCAGGCAGTTTTGCAACCCGCGCATCTTCTGTATGGTCTTCATGCAGATGTCGAGCATGTGAATGCCCTGGTTGCCCAATTCGCTGTTGCAGTAATCCCAGAAAAAGCGCCAATTATAGTGGAAGCGCATGGGATTGAACGGCCGTTTGGGCGCCGGTCCCAGCCA
>JAFGTC010000275.1 GCA_016934335.1 Candidatus Omnitrophota bacterium
AAGATTACCATAATATTGAATTAGCTCCAACAGAGGAATTGTTTGATGATTTCAAGGGGAAAAAAAGTATCTTGGGAAAAATTCGAACAACGATTTGTTGAGATTGATTTGTTGAGATTCTTTCAAAGCGTCCGATAGAGAATCAATTTAATCGGGAGTATCTGCATTTCAAGACAGTCTTGCTTTGCAGTGAACATGAAGTCAATAATGATCAAAGACGTCTTGTTGCGCAATTTCTGCAATTAAAGTGGGATAAATATAGAGAAAATGCATTTGCAATTTTATTGCCGCCATGATGATCCACTCCCGAGACACGAGTAGATTTTTCCATCTGCCTGTAATAAAGGAAAAGAATCTGATATTTTTTCAAAAAAGATTTTTGAGAGGAAAAATCATGCGGAAGATACGAATTGCTCCCGGCGAAACCTTGCCATTGATGCTGCAGGAATATGAACGGACGCTGATCTTCAACGAAACCCTGCTTATTTCAGAAGAACTTGAAAAGAAGCTCCGCTTCGCCGTCATGGAAGGGGAGAATCTCGTCGTTCAGCTGAATCTGGACGAGGCGGACGAACTCGCCGGAGCCGTCGCCGCTGAAGCCAACCACTGCCAGAACAAGAAAAAACAAAAACGGTGGGATCGGCTCTTCCATAAGATACACGGATTGTTGGAAACATACACGGACGAAGACGAAGCGCCCCAATCCTTCGAAGATTTTTTGGATGCTCATTTCCCCCAAGAACTCGCCGATCAAATACGATCCACAGTTCAGAGCCGAGAATTCGGCAGCATCGAGGAACTCAACGCCGTCATGTCGGAAGTCATGACGAACCACAACCGCCTGCCCCAAGACGATATGGGCGGCTTATCCCCGGAACAAGTCCACCACCTCCTCGATTTTGATTGGGACGATTCGCGCAGCGCATTCCACCTCAACCAGGCAATCCCAATAGAAGAAATCTTGAATACGCCGATCATGCACGACATCCGGGCATTCCTCGGTGGGATCATCGAAGAGGGGGGCAGCATCAAAACAACCAGCTCGGGGAACCTCAATCGTCAATTCGTCCAAGACATGATGGAGGCTTTTAATCCGCCTTCTGAATTCATCGCCTGGACGTTCCAATACAAAAACACGCTGAACGAAGACGACGCCATACACATCCATCTCGTCCGCGTCTTAGCAATCTGCGCCGGGCTGATCCGAAAACACAAATCCGCCTTTAATATCACCAAGAAGGGCAAAGAATACGCCCATGAAGCATTTGCCGTTTGGCTCTACGTTCACCTCTTTAAAACCCAATTCAGAAAATTCGACTTGGCCTATCTCGACGGAACGCCGCAAAACCAGCCGCTGCAAGACGCAATCGCCTACTCGTTCTACGCCATCGGGAAACGCCTGCAAGACTGGAAAAAGCCGGAGGACATATCCGAACAGATCACGCTTCCCATCGTCCAAGAATACGTATACGAATACAAGGACTTAGACATACAAGTCCAGATGCGAATCCTTGAACCGCTCGTCCGATTCGGCCTGCTCGAAACTCGGGCGTTGCCCAAAGAAGAGAAAAAAATAACCAGAGATTACGAATACCGCAAAACGCCATTGTACGACCAATTCTTCCGATTCAAACTGTGAAGAGGTATTGTTTAAGAACAGTGATTCCTTTCCACAAGGAAAATAAATCGGTGCGGGAAAGGGAAAAACGCCGGCGCCGATACGAATAAATGGGAGCCGGGATTCTCCATGTTCGAATGGAATCATTATTTATAAAAAAAGAATAGAGAGTCTAATGACCATTACCCACACAAACCGCAAAGGGAAAACGTATTTTCTCCATCGAGGGAAAACGAAAACGGGAAAAGCCAAATATTATTTTTCATCAAAGCGGGAGGGTGAATGCGTCGAATCCATTCCGCCCGGCTATGAGGTGTACGAAAATCTCAACGCCCAGGTATTTTTACGAAAAATTCGGCCTAAATTGATACGCGACGAAGAAATATCGATAGTTGAACAAGGAATCAAAAAGCACTCCAACATCAAAGAATTCAAAATCGATGTGAGAGACAAGGTAATAACCGTTTACTTATCCGACCTGAACAAGAGTGAAACTATATACAACAAGGGGCCCTTAGCGCAATTGATGACCGAACAGCACCTACAAATCAACAGGGGGAGCGTACGTTATTTCCCCATGATGCGATTCGTCTTAATCAATGAAGAAGAGCGGATATTCTGCGTGGAAAGAATGTGCTTCAGAGGCGGCGACGATCACTGGATGTCATTGCATCAATACGGCGATCTAGAAAAATTGGTGCAGCAATACGCCGAACATTTAGGCGAAGAATCTTTTTACGACTTAATGTAAATCCAGCGAATAGCAAAAAAACATCCCCTATTTCCGCAAATTACTCACGCATTGCAGTTGAAATCACTGACTGAAATGCCTTTCACCGGAGGCAGGGGAAAGAGTCAACTGGCATTGGCTCCGCGACGGTCGCCTGGGCTGAACAAATAGTCTATGCAACCGGAATTCGACGGTTTTATCCCTTACAGTTTTTTTGCGTCTTGTCAGCGTATGTTCAGCGCATCATTTCAAGCCGTCTTCGATCCTCATTCTCCTGTAGGCCGATCCGGTCGAAGGGAATCGGCTTGAATCCCATTTCCCAAGCAGGCGAATCTTTGGACAAGTGGAAGCCGGTTTCAGGGCTGCTGACCTGTTTCTGATCGTTCGTCACGAAATTATCGTGAATATCAAATAACTTCTTATCTGCATGCCAGCCAATTTCGATCCAATCACCTAGACAAACGTTCCGGGCGATGACGTTGCCCTCTGGAGGAACGCCGGTAAATGCGCCGCCAACGATAGGATCGCCGCCGGGCGAGCCGTAATAGGCGTCGAGGGTCTTTAATTCGGGATAACGCTCGCGATATATATCGAGAGGAACCGAGTTCAACCGTTCGCGCATGGTTCGATCCACCATGCTGCGCCAAACCGGGCTTGCATCCAAACCTCGGGCATCGGCGCGAACTGCGGGATCGCAATCCACAAAGAGATTATTTTCAACGCGGTGATCGCGTCCGCCGCCGATGAACATCGCCCAATGAGCCTTGTAGAAAACATTGCCGAATACTTCCGTCCCGCTTACGCAGTCGTCCATATACACCCCCATGGATCCCATCCCCACGCCGCCGGTTTCGTGGATGTAATTGTGAAGGATGCGGTTGCCCCGAAATGTGTAGTCCCGTCCTGTGTAGATGGCGCCGACGTCGCCGGTTTCCAAGGCGATATGGTGAATATCGTTGAATTCAATCAAGTGGTCGTTGCCCCAAAACAGGATGGCGCAATGAGGATGATCGTGAATGAAATTGTCCGACGCGCGCAAACCAACGCCGGTCATGGAGACGGCGGGAACGTAGCACTTCGACCAACGGCCCAGCCGGGCAAAATGGCAGTTCTCCACAAAATGATGCGCGGGCGTGAGTGTCTGGCGATTGCCGCCCTCCAAACTGACGCCGCCGTCGCCGGTATCAAATACATCGCAACTATGAATCCCATGATGCGTTCCGCCGGAAATTGTCACGGCCCAATCGCCGATATTTCTAAGGAGGCAGCCGTCGATCAGGTTGCGTTCGCCGCCGGAAATTTCGACGGCGTTGCCCCTCGCTCCCTCAAACACAATGCCGCGAAAAGTGATATGGCTCGCGTTCGTCAGTTTCACTATGGGCCGTTCTAACAACGAAAATAGCGCTTCGCCGGATTCGATCGGATTGGGAGGCCAAAAGTAGAGTATGCCCGTCGCCGCATCGACAAACCATTCGCCGGGTTGGTCGAGTTCTTCCAAAATGTTGAGGAAATAGAAGCGCTGGTTTTTGATAAATCCATAATTTCCATACGGCTCAGACGTTCGGATAAATCGCCGGGCGGCGTCCAGTTCGGCGATCCTCTCGTAACTGTTGGCCCAATCATAGGCCCAATAACCATGAACCCATATGTTGTCTTTGCTTTTCCATCGCTCCGGCCGGTCGCTTTCATAAAAAAAACCGGCGGAGAGCGAACCCATGTTCGTTCCATGCCCGTCGTCAACGCCCGTTTCTTTTGGGAAGTCTTTGATATGCTCCCAATTCCCTGCATTCGGCCAACGCGCCAGCGTCATCGGGCGGCTGTCAAAACACAATTCGCCGTGTGATGGCAAGGTAGGCCTTCCAAAACCGCGCGACTTCAATTCGCCAAAATCTCGTATCCCTTGGGCGTGCAGATCAGCTTGCAGGACGCTATCCCGCGCTGATTCATTCAGACGGGCGCGCACATCGACGTTTGCGACCTTTTGAAATCCAGATAGAACTTGTCCTCCAAGCATTCGCGCCCGTTCGTTGCTATAAGAGCGCCATACAATGGGCGATGAGGGCGTTCCCGAATCTTCGGCGGTTAGTTCCAATGTATTTGTCATGACGTAGTCGCCGCCGCGAAGCCAGACAGTCAAACCATTTTCGGGTAGAGCCGCATTGCGTTTCATTTCTCGAACCGCATCGCGCGCTCGCTCCAATGTGGCAAAGGGCTTGTGCTCCATTCCAGGATTGTTGTCATCCCCCTCCAGCGATACGTAGATATCCGCTTGAACCGTCATGCTGATCAGCCATAGCGCCAATATTCCCACAAGACAATGCGCTAATAAACAAGGTCTCATTTCCCATCTTTTATCAGACCAATGCGAAGCATCACAATAGTTTTTCTTCATTTGAATGTCGTCTCCGTCTTAATCGTTGAAATCTGTTTGAACGATTGGAAAGGATATCACTTATTCATTTGAATCTGAATGCGCCGATTCAACGGCGGCGTATTGAGCGCAGCCCTCTTCCATCCATTTCCACAACGCCTCGCGCCACAAGCCAATACGCTTTTTCTCCGGTTCTGTTTGAGCGAGATCCTGAGCTTGGTTCATCAGCGCGCCCAATTGTTCCATTCGTTCCGCCGTTCCCAGATGCGTCCAGGCGGCCTTCTTCCAATCGATGCTGTTTCGCTTGTACAAAGGCGGCGGATAGTTCTTCTGATCGCATGCAATTTCCTCCAACATCTGGTAAAACTTCTCCATCGGTTCTGAGGCTGCGCCGAAATAGCGGAGGAAAAACTCATGCAACATGGCGTCTACATCTTGGTTTGGGTCATCCCAGATCTTAGCGATTATATAACCTTCCAGCATGTCCTGCTCGCCGCACACGAAAATACCCCGTACGCCGTCTTGGATGAACATCCGCATCGACCGCGCCGTCTCATGCACCATCACGTTGGGGAAGCATTTCCATTTGTCGATCAAGGCGGGTTCCATTGGATGATGGTAGTAATTCCAGAGAAAGACCGGCGCTTGAGTTTTCTGCAGCCACTCCTTGTAAAACAGCATGTCGTTCTCACGGATTTCAGGATGAATGGCGTAAAGACAGGTGTGAAGACAGGGGGCCGCGGACACGTTGGGTTCGATATCGAAGCTGCGAGGCGGCAAAGCATAATTCCAGTAGGCGAGTGTGGCAATATACTTGTCGGGGTGAGTCTTGCGCACCTCTCTTGCGACGGCGTTTACAAAGGAAAAGAAATAGTTGCTGACCGTCCCGCTGCTAAACTGGCCGGTATTCATATCCGCTCCAGATGCCAGCAAAGCCTTACATCGGTCGCATTGGCAGAAATTCGAATTGTCATCTGGGACGATCGCAAAATAATCGCCTACGGCCTTCCATCCCTCCGGAGCGTTCTTCTTGCCGTCAAAAAAATCACGCGCCATCTGCGCCGCTTCTTCGATTAGTATTGGATTCGTATAACAGAGTTGCGTACCTCGCCCAGGACCTTGCGCCTGGTAGGCGGGATTTGTGAATGTGGATTGAATGGTTCTGGGGTGAAACGTGTGATTGGCGGCCCATTTTTCTCCACCCAGACGCAGACGCCTCCAAAACAGATGAATTTCGGATTGAGTTGTAGGCCCCCACTGTCCTTTCATGAACGGCCAA
>JAFGTC010000276.1 GCA_016934335.1 Candidatus Omnitrophota bacterium
GGTCAAGCGGAGAATCAGCATGTGCTCGGCCATCCAGCCCTCGCGGCGGGCGATGACGGACGCGATGCGAAGCGCCAGGCATTTTTTGCCAAGAAGCGCGTTTCCTCCATAGCCCGATCCATAACTCCAAATCAGATTTTCATCAGGGAAATGGGAAATGTATTTATGTTCGAGAGGCGCGCAAGGCCAGGAACAGTCTTTCTCTCCTTCTTGGAGGGGAGCGCCGACGGAATGCAGGCAGGGAATGAACTCGCCGTCTGAACCGAGCGCTTCCAGCACTTTGTCGCCGACGCGGGTCATGATGTGCATATTCACCACGACATAAGGACTGTCTGTGATTTCAACGCCGATTTTCGAGATGGGCGAACCGATGGGGCCCATGCTGAATGGAATGACGTAAAGAGTGCGCCCCTTCATGCACCCATCGTAAAGTTTCGACATGGTTTGCTTGAGTTCTTGAGGATCGATCCAATTGTTGGTGGGGCCGGCGTTTTCTTCCTTGGCGGAGGCGATATAGGTGCGGTCTTCTACGCGCGCAACGTCGGAGGGATCGGAGCGGAAAAGGAAGCTGTTGGGCCGCTTTTTTTCGTCGAGTTTAATGGCTTGCCCGTTCTCGACCGACAACTGAGTCAGCCGATCGTATTCGGCTTTGGAGCCGTTGCACCAATGAACCGAGTCGGGCTTGCACAACGCCTTGATTTCATCCACCCATTGGAGCAGTTTTTGATTCGATGTTTTTGTCATATTCTTCTCCTCGATAGTATTGAAGTATTCTTAGACATTTTTTTTTGAATAGAAGTCGGCGAAAACTAATATTCGAAGCGTTTATCGCATGGTTGTTATTGACTTGTGTGTTGTGTAGTCGTAATTCCCTGTTTTGTCTATGAAACGCCGAGTCGGCGCAAGAAAATATAGATTATGACGTAAAAGCATAGGTGGATCAATTCAATTTTGTGTATTTTTCTTGTCTTGGTTGCTGCCGCGTCGAAATTGAAGCCTATTCGATGCGTTGTTTATGTCTGATTATATCTTTCAAGTGAAGAGGCACAAGAGAGAAAGTTAAATTTTACGCTATCTTTATGATTTTTTTCTCTCCCCGCGCAAAAATCTTCTCCGGATGGAGGTCTAAATAATTATTACTGAATCGATTGTCATTTGAATGACTTACTTAGTATGTGTGGAATATTCCATGGATTAATCGATGCGTTCAGATGAGAATAATTCGTGACGTATCGAATCTCCATGGATATTTTTTATGCTACCGCCGAGAGCAGCTTTCATGAATGGAACGCCGATTATCGCTAAAAGCCAATATCCGAAAATCGAGTATAAAATGCCCACGGCTAAATTGGTTTCATACGGGGCGTATTTCTGAAACAGGAAAATCATGGCGGAGTCGCGCGTCCCCATTCCCGATAAGGTCACTGGTATCAAACCGATGAAAATGGCGATGGGCAAAGCGGCGGCGATATAAAAAATAGGGACTTCCGCCTGGAAGGCTTTATAGCAGCACCAGGTTTGGAGGATAGAACAGAACCAATTCACCAGCGTGATGAGGAGTATTCCAAAGAAGGTGCCAAGATTGCGATAGATTGCCATGCTGGCTTCGAGCACGTTTTGAATCAGCGAGCGCCATTTCTCCGGCGCCCAATTAACCAACGGCGATGCGGCGATGACGAAAAACAACAAGACGCCCATCAATAAGATCCCGGTGAAAAGGGAGGCTCGATAGAAGCCGTAGATCAATCCGGCGCTGGCGCCGTAGATGCAGAGCGCCACCACGTCCATCATTCTCTCGGCCAGGATGACGCCGGTGGTCTTGCTGTAGGGAAGGATGTTCTTGAGAAACAGCACCTTGATTAAATCGCCCGATTTGGCGGGCGTTATGGTTCCCAGCGGCCAGGCTGCCATGATGATGATGAAACTTTGCCGAAAGCCGAGCCGAGCCCCGATTTGATTGGCGATCAGATTCCATCGGATGGCGCACCATACGGGATATGAGCACATCAAAAGGAACGCCAACACTAAATAGACGGGTTGAGCATTGCGAATTGTTTCGACGGCGACCGTGAGATCCACGCAGTAAAAAAGGATGCCGAATACGATTGCCGTCAAACTGAGAATGATGTAGCGTCTTTTCAATTTCATCGTTTCATTATAGCCGCTTGCGCGGAGAGCCTGCCAATTGTGGATGAACGGACCGCTTCTTTTCCCGGACGAGATCGCCCTTGAATCATAGCGGTGAATGGGGAGGAAAATAAAGAGAGAAGACATTATGGATTGAAATCAATACAAAAAATTCAAAATGAATCTTCTGCTTTTGGACGAGATTGGAGAAGCGGGAGGATTTGATCGTACTGATTTGGCAGACCGGCGCCGATGCGCTCTTCCTGGAATGTCACCTAACTGGCTAAATGATTGGATTTGGTTTAATGTAGAAACAGAATTTCTTTTGACATCATAAAAATCATGGAGCATTTCGAAAATATCATGATCGAACAAATCGGCTGCGGGAAAATCTGGGGCGGCAATCGGAACGTGGATGTGGATTTATGCACATCGTCGCTGGAGACGAGTTTGTGTTCTTTTTCATGTCGGGGGGGCAAAGGAGGCGATATTTATTATTACAGCGTCTGCAGCACCGATCGATTGAGCCGCATTGTCTTGGGCGATGTCGTCGGCCATGGCGACGAGGTCAGTCATATCAGCGGCTGGGTCTATGATTCTCTCAAGAAATATCAAAATAATTTGGCAGGCAATGAGATTCTTATCGGCTTAAACAACGCTATCTGCGAACGCGGATTGGATGCAATGACCACGGCCGTCGTCGTCGCCTATTTTCTGGGCGATAAAAATTTTTATTTTTCCTACGCCGGACACCATCCCGCTTTGATTCGAAGGAAGGGTGAATCGGAATGGAAGCCGGCGGATATTCAATCCAGTCAGAAGATCGCCAATCTACCGCTGGGAATTCAAAAAGACATACAATATGAACAAAGGCATATTCAACTGCAGTCGGGCGACTGCTTTTTCTTATATACGGACGGCGTAATTGAAGCTCAGAATGCCTGTGAAGAATTGTACGGCGTAAATCGGCTTCTCTGCGTACTGAACGAGATTTCTGAAAACAATCCGCAGCGCATTAAAAAGGCGGTTATGCGAGACGTCGGCGAGTATTGCAACGGCAAGATGAATCATGACGACGTCACCGCCATTGCCATCAAGATTCATTGACGTTTCAAGGGCGATAAACAGCGATTCTAGTTATGCCTGCCGTCCTTGCGGAGAGAGGTGACCACAGAGTTTTTCCAACGATGAGAGAACAACGGATGAATAGCGCAAAAGACGCATTTTACAGCGGCCTATTTTGCATTCGACTTTGAATTCGACTTTGTCGGTTTGTCTTGATCCGCAGATTCCTCGCCGGGAGAAGACGTCTTTTCGCCGGCTGCATAATCCGGATCGAGTTTGACCTGGTCGGAGGTCGCCCAGACTTCGCGATTGTTTTCAAACTGAATTTTATGGCGGCGGATAATTTCGTCGCGATCTATCACTTCACCCTTCATGCCTGGGAATATGGTATGGCCGGGCAAGGGGCCGAGATGAGTTTTGGCGACGACCTTTGCGCCGATATCGAAAAGCAGCAAATGAGACATCACTTCACCTCAAGGAAATGTTTTAGAGATACGGTATATTGAGTCGGATTATGGGTCTAGGGAGCGAGACGGCGCGGAAAATGCAGAAGGTTTCAAATCAGTAGTCATTATGATAAAAACATGAATGATTCTTCGTTGTTATTTACGGATCAGGTTTGTCTTGTGACCGGCGCTTCGCGCGGCATCGGGCGGGAGATCGCACTGGAGTTGGGGCGGCGCGAGGCCAAAGTCGCCGTCCATTACCGGCAGGGCGAGGAAGGCGCTCGGGAAACGGCGAATACTATTCGCGGGCGGCGTGCGGAGGCGGAGACGTTCCAGGCGGATGTCCGCGACGCCCGAGCCGTGGAAAAAATGATCGAAGCGGTTCATGACCGCTTCGGCCGCTTGGATCTCATCGTGCACAACGTCGGCGTGTTTGAACTGCATACCCTGCGGGAAACATCCATCGATGAATGGCGCGATTTGATGGCCATTAATTTGCACAGCGCCTTTTATTGCGTGAAATTCGGCCTGCCCGTCATGCTCGGGCAAGGAGGCGGTCATTTTATTTTCATCGGATCGGTCAAAGCGGATTCGGTGCGCGCTCGCCACAACGCGGGCGCCTATGGCGTCGCCAAAACGGGCGTCGTCCTTTTGGCGAAGACGCTGGCTCGCGAAGAAGGTCCTCGCGGCATCCGGGCCAATGTCATCAATCCCGGCGCCATCGAAGGGGGATGGGCGACCGAAGCGCGCCGCGATTCGCTTATCGAACAAGTTCCCCTGCATCGCTTGGGAGCCCCGCAGGATATCGCCGGCGCAGTGGTCTATCTGCATTCCGACCTGGGGGGGTATTGCAATGGAAGCATTATCAACGTGGATGGCGGGCTTTGGATCTAAGGCGGATTTGCAATAATATAGAGTCAGAACATTCCCCCGTCTGCCGGGGGTTGATTTTTGTTGAGAGGAACTATGGATACTTCATGTCTTCATTCCATCGTTGTGGCGCCGTCGTTTTTGGAGCGCATGCATGAGCATGCGAGGAATGCGGCCCCGCAAGAGTGCTGCGGCGTTTTGGGGGGACGGGGCTCCGTGGTCACTTCGGTTTATCCTCTGACCAACGATTTACATTCCTGCTCGGAATATTTCGCCAATCCCCAGGAATTTTTCAACGCCGTACGATCCATGCGCGAAAAAAATGAAGAGATGATCGGCATCTATCATTCTCATCCAACCGGCCCCGCTGAACCTTCCAAGATGGACGCCGAGCGTAATTTTTATCCCGGTTTGTTTTATCTCATTATTTCACTGGCCGATGAAGCGACGCGCTCTCTGTGCTATGTGATGGAATCCGACAAAACCTTTCATTCGGTTCCCATTGTTTAAAAAATCCCATTGTATAAAAAAACGTCCGGCTTTGATTCTGCTTAATCCATGACGATCGAAACGGGGCAATGATCCGATCCCATGACGTGCGGGTGAATATCCGCATTTTGCAGATGGGGGCGCAGTTCCGGGGAAAGGCAGAAATAATCGATGCGCCAGCCGATGTTCTTTTCGCGCGCTCGTCCAAAGTAACTCCACCAGGTGTAATGGCCGCCGTCCTGCTTGAACTCGCGGAAGGCGTCGAGGAAGCCGCTTTTGACGATTCGATCAAATCCTTGGCGCTCTTCGGGCGTGAATCCCGCGTTCCCTTCGTTTCCTTTGGGATTGGCGAGATCGATTTCTTTATGCGCGACATTGAGGTCGCCGCAGAAAACCACCGGCTTTGATTTTTCCAGCGTCTTCACGTAATGGAGAAAGGCGGGATCCCACTCCTGGGAGCGATACGCCAGGCGTTCGAGGCCGCGGCCGGCGTTCGGCGTATAGACGTTGACAAGATAATAGTCGTCGAATTCGAGGGTAATGACGCGTCCTTCTGCGTCGTGCTGGGGTGCTCCCATCCCAAACGCGGCATGGATCGGTTTGATTTTAGAAAAAACCGCGGTTCCCGAATATCCTTTGCGTTCGGCGGGATTCCAAAACACATGATAGCCGTTCAGGGGCAGATCGACTTGTTCGGGCAGGGCGCGCATTTCCTGGATACAGAGAATATCCGGATCTTCGGCCGAAAGAAAATCGAGAAATCCTTTTTTGAGGACGGCGCGAATTCCATTGACATTCCAGGACATGAGACGCATGACATACCTCCGGATCGGTGGGAATGCCGGTAACCATACTATGATTTGATCCATCCGGCAAGACAGCGGGGAAGAGAATCGAAAGGACGCGCGTATCGCGAGTCGTCCGGATTATTTTTTATATCCGTAAAGAATCATTCGTTCGGAATCTTCTTGAAACGGGCTTTGATCGAAGGCGCCTAAAACGCCTTCAACCTGGAGGTCGGCTGATTGGAGCATTTCCATCATCTGATCGTAATCGTAGAGCCGCACCGATTCATGATAGACGTGGTTTTCTCCGCCCCAGTTTTCGATGATGATTTCTTTTTCGATTCGCTCTCCGTCGGACGAGAGGGATCGGTGTTCGCGGATGGTGTAATCTCCATGCTTTTTTTCGCTCTCGGGCGCAAAGGTGCGCCGAACATGGACGGGATTCAGATAATCCAACAAAAACTGGCCGTTCGAGCGCAATACGCGGGCGATTTCATGCAGGACCGCCAGGTTTTCTAAATTGGTCGTGAAGTAGCCGAACGATGTAAAGAACGATAAAACGGCGTCCATCTCTTCGTCGTGAAAAGGTAGGAGGCGCATATCGCCTCGTACATAGCATTCATGGGGGCTTTCCGTAGCGGCGTGCTGCAAAAGAGGGAGCGAGTAATCCAGCCCGATAACGCGATGGCGGCCGGCGCGGCGCAGGGCCCGGCAATGGCGGCCGGCGCCGCAGCAGAGATCGAGAATCCGATCCTGCGGCTGAATGGATCGCACGGCCAGGGCCGCCGCGATTTCCGCTTCGGCGTCATCCTCGCTTCGGTGGGCGTAAACGTCGAGATACAAATGGTTGAACCATTCGCGCCACCATTCGCTGCGGTCGCATGCATTCTGGTTTGGGGGATGAGAGGAGGTTCGTTTCATCATATTGTTGGTTTGATGGTAATCGATGGAGAATGGATTGTTCTAAAGTTTTTTTACAACAAAATCTCTGTTTGCTATTATAGTCGATGGGATTTCATTCTATCATCCCAAAGGCTTCGATTTGGATGGGATTAGACAGAACTTGATTGAAATGAAGGGGTATTTTACTTTTAAATGGAGGGGCGCAGTAGTCCTAAAGCAAATTAGTATTCGGAATGAGGAAAAATTATGAGCAGCAAAAAACTGCGAGTTGGAATGATTGGGGCGGGATTCATCAGTCGATTTCAATCAGTCGCCATGGAGCAGGTGCGCAATATGGAATTGGCGGGCATCTATTCGTTGGAGGGCGCTGAAAAATTGGCGGCGTCAGCCAAAAAACGACATTTAGGTCCTGCGAAAGTATTTTCTTCCATCAAAGAGTTGGCGGAGAATGTTGATGCGGTCGCGATTTATTGTCCAAATTATACGCGCGTCGCCGTCATGGAAGAGATTGTCGATGCAGTGAAGGGGGGCGCCGAACTGAAGGGCGTGATTTGCGAGAAGCCCCTGGGTCGGAATGTGGCCGAAGCGCGGCGGCTGGTCGATTTGGCGAAAGAAGTGAATTTGAAGACCGCTTATTTCGAAAATCAACTTCACATGAAGATGATCAAAGCACAGTTGAAGCAGCTCGAAACACAGCAGAAGAGCATGGGATCTCTCACGTTGACGCGATCTTCGGAAGAGCATGGCGGACCGCACGAACCCTGGTTTTGGGATCCGACCAAACAGGGCGGCGGCGTGCTCTGCGACATGGGCTGCCACAGCATCGCCGTTGGCTGGTATTGCCTCACTCCCTATGATCGACCGATCACCTTCCTCCAGCCGAAATCGGTCAGTTGCGAAATGGGGCTGTTGAAATGGGGGCTGCCATATTGGCGTTACAAATTGCTGAAAGATACCGGAGTCGATTATACCAAGACGCCGGCGGAGGATTTCTGCACGGGAATTGTCACGTATCAAAATCCGGTCAGCGATCAGATTGTAAAAGCGCAGTTCACCAATTCATGGATGTTCGAGAAACAGGGGCTGCGGTTGTTCATGGACGGCATGGGACCGGGCTACGCCTTCGAAATCAATACGCTGTCTTCTCCTTTGAATATTTTCATCGGGGATATGGCGGCCGAAGCGACCGCCAACGCCGAAGCGGCCCTGGAAAAATCGACGGCCACCCGGGGCCTCCTGCCTGTTCTTTACAACGAAGCCGATTTGTATGGATACACGGATGAAAACATCGACGCCGCCCAGGCTTTCATGAAGAAAAAAGACGCCTTTTTATCGCTCAACTATGGATTGGAAATTACCAAATTGGTCATGGCCGCTTACATGGCCGCTGAGAAAAAGAAAACGATCGATCTGACCGATCCGGATGTTCAAGACGAATTGGAGACCTACATTCCCGCTATTCAGCAGGGAGGCGGCGGAGACGTCCTGCCGGTTCTATAATTGATTCTGGACCGGCGGTGGTCGGTTTGGAAAGACGATCTCGCAGGATTTTTCCTACGTAAATCAATTAGTAAAAAAGAAGCGCCGCCAAAGCCGAGAGGCCAAGGCGGCGCTTCTTTGTCAAAAATTTTATCGCCGCGCTTCGGTTTTGACGGCGTCTTGTCCGGTGGAATCCATCGATTTGACTTTGGCGTTGACCGCTTGGAATCCGCCGATGATCTCTTTGGCCGATGCGCGCTGTACATTGAAAGTGTTGATTTGCGCTTTGGCGTTGTTGATGCGCTCCACCGTATCGGGATGAGATGAGAAAAGGCTGATCCCGATCGATCCCCCGCCTTGCTGTTTTTCGATGGCGAGAAGTTTTTCAAAAAACGTGACAATGGCGTTTGGATCGTATCCCGCGCGATTGAGAAGGAAGACGGCGGTGGAATCCGCTTCGCGTTCGGCGCTGCGGCTGTATGCGGAGAGCCCGCCGTTGGCCACTAATCCGGCGGCGGCTTGCTGCAAGGCGCCCGGTTCATTGCCCAAGATTATTCCCGTAAGAATCTGAGCGCCGATGGCGCGCGACATATTTTCGGTGGGGTGATGATTTTCCGCATGCCCCATCTCGTGGGCGATGACGGCCGCAATTTCGGCTTCGTTCTCGGCCGCGGCGATTAGGCCGGTATGGACGTAGATGTGTCCGCCGGGGATGGCGAAGGCGTTGACGCTGTCGTCTTTAATTACATGAAAGGCGTAGGGCTCGCCGGGCTGCATGGAAACCGACACCAGTTTTTGTCCGATGGCTTGAATATACCCGACGATTTCTTTGTCTTGTATCTCCTTACTTTCTTTGCGGATTTCGTCGGACAATTGTTCTCCCAACTGTTCCTCTTCGCGCGGGGAGATCAAGTTGAAATTTCCTAGAAAATCGGACGTGGCGCAGCCGAGCAACAAAGCGGGGAGACTTAGGGAAAGAATCACCAACCAGAAAAAACGCATTTTTCAATCCTCCAAGCGCTATAGAGTATGGCGATCAATCCCCCCATCTTTTTTTCTCCATTATGGAGAACTCCTAGTTGACGTCAGCATTCTTCCTCGGGCGTAAGTTTGACGGGGAGAAGAATCGTCAATACTATATACGCTACCACTCCGATTAAATAGACGAAGGATGAAATTACGAAAATCAATCGGACGATGCTGCTGTCGATGTTGAAATATTCTCCCACTCCTCCGCACACGCCGGCCAGCATTTTATCATAATCCGTGCGGCATAGTTTCTTGGCCGATGGCGGCGCCGGCTGCGGTTTTTCCTGACGCGGCGCTTCTTCAGAAGAAGCGCCGCTCGAGGGGCGTTCCGGTTTTGCGGTTTCTTTTTTCACAGATTCTTCATGCCCCATGAAGCGCCGAACCGATATGGCGATGTCGTCGTCCAACTGTTTTTTGGCGATGTCCTTCAACGAGATGATGAGTTTTTCATGCATGTTGGGGCGTTGCGCAAGCCTCTCCGCCGCTTCCCGGAGAGATTGATACTGATTCCAACTGACTTCTAATTCGCCGGCTAGGCGATCCACGCGCGGATCGGCTTGAGGGGGCTGAGGCGGCTGCGAGAAAAGGGCGTTGTTTTCTAGGTTCATGGTCTTTCTCCTGTTTTGATTATTCCACAGTAAATGATGATTTGAGAATTAAGTTTCGCGTTGATCATCGACGTTATTTCTCCGGTGAAGCCCGATTGGCTACTCCCGTCTGCGGCGGCGCTCCAAGAGATCGATCAACACAAACAAGACGCCGACGCCGAAAAGGAAAAACATCCAGAAATCTTCAAGAAATTCCCAGGCGGGGAAAATTCTCCAGTTTTCCAGCAAAAAAATGACTCCCACCGCTGAAAACCCTGCTCCTAAAACAAATTGACCTCGATCCTTGTCCATTTGATACTCGCGCAGAAGGCGAAGCCCGAAAAGCAGGGGAATGAGAGGCCATAAATGATTCCAGGTCGCCCAAGTGAAGATGGGCAGATCGATCTTGTCCAAGATGTAAATCCCGCCGATGATCATCAGTACAATACCCAAGAAAAATTTGCCCGACACGCCGCGCGCATGTTTCTTGGGGGGCGTTTGGTCTGCTCCATTGGATGGGGCGTTGTTTGCGTTTGGATTATTCATAGCGTCCTCCGAAAAAGGTGGAATAGAACTGGCGGCTGCGTTTTCACTCATTTTTTGCTGAGCCTCGGCCCGCAGGCGGTCTTGGTCGCCGATCGATTCGCTTGAGGGATGAGCGGGCGGCGGCGAGGGCGGGGATGAAGCGGCGTTCGGCGCACTTGCCGGAGCAAAGTTCAAATTGATGCGCCTCGCATTCTGTACGGCGTCTGTTATGGAAAAAATAACAAAAAAAGGCAGCAAAATCATGAACCAGATCAAGGGATAAATTCTCGCCAGGCCGGACGATCCCCATGGCGAGAGCCATCCCGTATAAAAATGCGACGATGGAATGCCTAGAATATGCCAACCCTCTTCGGGGATTAAACTCATCAACGACACTCGCAATACAAAAAATATGAAGGTTCCCAAAAACAGAAAAAACATGACCAGGCCTTTTCCTGTTTGTTCGTTGTATATCTGACCCAAACCGGGAACGACGGACAGCATCCCGGCGGCCCATGGACTTTTTTTAGAGGTATAGACGCGGCTCATTTTCCAAACTCCATTGATCGATTTCTTCGTTCCAGGCGTTCCATGATGCAAATTGCGGCCATTCCATATTTCTATACGATGAAGTGTTTTGGTTTATGTCATTATCGGAATTCGATTCTTCTCTTTTTATGCTTTTTTGAATGACTTCCGTGACGTGGTTGATCAAGCCGTCGGCTTTTGAATTCAACTCATAAGAAATTCGATCGCTCTCCTCCATCATCCAGTTGGCGTAAGTTTTGGCTCGTTCGAGCAAGACGATGTTTTTTCCCGCTTCGACCTGCGGCCCGATGAAAAGGCCGAACAGGACGACAAAACCGCTGACCATGGCGGGAACCGCTTCGCGTTGGAGAATTTTGGGAATGGAAACGTCCGGAATCAAGTTGAAGCAGGCCTTCCATACATCGAGCCAGATCGAATTTCGAGGGCGCGTTTTTTGCGGCGCAGCGTATTGTTCGGATGCTTCGCGCTCCGCGATGAAATCCATGATCCGATCCGTGAGACCGGCCGGCGGATCGGGAATATTCAAGGACTCCAACGCGGAAACGGCTTTTTCCAAGGCCGCTTGATAATCGCGGCATTCGGAGTTTTGGCGGATGAAATCTTCCACGTCGGGCGGGATGGTCTCGCCGTCCATCAATCTTTCAATCCAACGGTTTGCTTCATCTCGATCGATCATCGTCGTTCCTCCTGCGTCAGGAGAGCAGTTCGCTCTGCATAGGCCGCAGTATTTCTGAAAGTTTCGTTCGCGCGCGGTGAATGTGCGTCATCACGGTTCCTAGCGGAAGCGAAAGCGTTTGGGCGATTTCTTCGTAACTCAAATCTTCGATGTGCCGCAATAAAAGCACTGTCTGATATTTTTCGGGCAATTGCCGGATCGCCTTCAGCACTACATCCTCCCGTTCGCTTTTTCGCTGTTCCTCGTGAGGATTGTAGGTCGAATCCGGAACGTGGAGCATCTGGTCGTCCTCCATGGTCAGCGACGAGGCTTTAATGCGTTTTTTCTTGCGTTGATCCAGGACGAAATTGACCGTAATGCGATTGATCCACGCTTTGAACGGCCGGTCCGGCGTATATGATTTCAAAGCCCGATAGGCTCGATAAAACACTTCTTGAACCACATCCTGCGCTTCATCCGGATTTCCCGTCATGCTGTAGGCGATCCGGTAGACAATGCCGCTGTACGAGTCGACCAGTCCGCGAAAGGCTTCCCGATCCCCCTCCAAGACTTTCTTGACGGCAGCGGCGTCATCCAAAGGTTGATCCATTTCTGGTTCTCAAATGAGTTTTTGTACGTGCAGTTTATAAATACGAATTTCTAAGGCGTTTATTTCAGTTTCTTTCATGCATCGACAATATTTTTTCATCATCATAGCGTAGAGCAAAATCCTCTTCACGGCGCGATGTTGAATGGATGTCTTTGATATCGATAAATCTATCGACAAATCGACGGAATTCTGGTTTTATGGAGAAAATTATTGACATAATCATTTTTTTCTGAAATGATCTTAGTGCACTAAGTTTGCTAGGCCAGTTCAATTATGGAGGAAAGTTCGATGAAAAACAAACTATCTCCTGTTTTAATCGCTTTATTCTTGATCGGGATTTCTGGGAGTGGGGCCTGGCCTCAAGTGGGGATTTTCGACAAAGCCGTCGATTGGCCGCAGATTGGCAGTTTTCACGTTGAAGGTGAAGCCCGGCTGGAAGGCGCCGGCGCCGATGAGAAATATCGAGTCTTTGGAAACGGTTCGTTTGGAGTTCGGATCGAAGGCGAGGGCTATGGCGTTGAGGGAGATGAAGGATACTTTCTTTATACGGATCGAAGCGGCAGTTGGACGCTGGAAGCGAAACTTTTCCCATGGTGGGGGCCGAGCGCTTTGATGATTCGCGAAGTCGGCGACGATCCCGCTTCGAATTTCTACTCGGTCCAGTTTGGCGGGCAAGTGGGAGATTCGGTCAATGCGCTGTTCCGAACGCGCACCGGAGCGGGGGGCAACGTCACTGAGCAACTGTTCGGGCCGGATGGCGAACCCATCGCAGATACGGGCGATGGGATGTGGTTTCGCGTCACTCGCGTGGAACCGGTGGACATCTTTTTCGGCGAATATTCTCCCGACGGCAATGAGTGGTACATCGCCGACAGCCGCGTCATCGATTGGCCTTCCGATACGGCTTCCTTCGGCATCGCCGTGGGCAGCGGCGCCGATGACGAAGAAATCGGCGAGGTGGAAGTGAGCAGCGTATCGTTTGTTTCGCCGCCGCCGGCGGCCAAACGTTCTATATCCGGGCAATCCTTCAAAGCGAATGAAACGCTGGATGTACAGATCAAAGTGTACATCAGCGGCGAAGACCGCTCGACGGCGACCATCACAGAGACGCCGCCGGAAGGCTGGACCATCTCTCAGATCAGCCATAATGGCGTCGAAAGCAACGGAAATATTGAATGGACTTTAGAAAACCTTCCCGTCGGCGAGACCGTCTTGACATACAAAGCCGCCGCGCCGGCGGCCCCGGATGATTTCGCCTCCTGGTCGGGCGAAGTCGAAGAGAGCGTCAATATTATCAGCCCGATGACGCTTCCCTTCTTGAACATCACCGGAGGAGATCGCGTCACCGATGATCTGATTCTTCTTTATACTTTTTACGAAGGAGAGGGGGATGTCGTGCACGATGTCTCCGGCGTCGGCGAGCCCATGGATTTGCAGATTGAAGACATCACCCGCGTCTACTGGGGAGACGGGTATCTGGAGACGACCGGCGTCAATCACATCGAAACGCAGGAGCCGGCCGTCAAAATCATCGACGCCTGCCGCGCTTCGAATGAAATCACCCTTGAAGGATGGATCAAGACGTCCGATATTCAACAGAACGGTCCGGCTCGGATCATCACCTGCTCCATCGACGCCGCCGACCGGAATTTCACGATGGGACAAGGGCATTTCGGCGCGCCGGGCAGTCAATTGGAAATGCGATTCCGAACCGATATCAATCCGGATAATCCGCTTGAAGTCCGATCATCATGGACGGGCGGCGGTACGTTTTCCGAAGCGCTCACTCATGTCGTCTTTGTCCGGAATGAATTTTGGGATCTTTTTGCTTATATCAATAATGAAATCATGGCGATAACGGGTGGCGACGGGGAATTTATAGAAGGCGATTTTTCCACGTGGGACGAAACCTATAAGTTTGGACTGGGCAACGAAGTCTCCGCCGCACGCGCCTGGTATGGACAGTTCCATTTGGTCGCTTTGTACAATCGCGCATTGAGCGAAGAAGAAATTTCTCAAAATTATAATGCCGGTCCGTTTATCGGCGACGATGTGAGCGTAAGCGATTGGGCGTTGTATTAAGTCGCGCGAATGGAACGCTGACAGAATCAAGAACATCGAATGAATTTCATTTGAAATGAAAACTTTCCCTCTCGCAATAGGGAGGGAAAGTTTTTGTCTATGCCTCCAAAAAGAGCGCCGATCGATGGGCGGATAAAAATTAAGCTAGAAAAACAACAAAAAATCCAAACAGCTATTGACAATCGAAGGGATTCTCTTGCATAATTAAGACAATCCACTTTTCCTTAAAAGGAGGCAGAGAAACCAAACAACCTATTTTTCTATTTGAACGAAGTAAAAAAATTCCGAGATAACGTCTCGGGATTTTTTTTGCGTTTTTTTAAGAAAATACATCTCACATCTTTATCTTCAAGAATGCCAATATTTGCAATATATATGGATCATTCAATTCAAACTAGAATTGCCTTTTTTCTTTCCTAAAAACTTTAAGCAAAATAGTGAATATTTGAATGAGAGAATTTCTTTTCGATAAGAACACTGATAGAGGCTCCCCAGATTCTTTCAAACCGGATAAACTGGATTTATGGGAAATCCTGTCGCTGATTACTATAATCAGAGTCCGGAATTGGAGTGGACTCGACTGACTGCTTCTCCATATCGCCGAATCGAATATGAAGTGGTTCGCTTCTTTCTGGATAAACATCTCCCATCGCAAGGTGCGATCTTGGATCTGGGCGGCGGTCCGGGCCGCTACGCTCTCGCGCTCGCGAAGCAGGGATGGCAGGCGACCTTGCTGGATCTGTCGGAGGCCAACATCCGCTTCGCCGAAACCAAAAGGAAAGCTTTTGGAATAGATCAACGGCGTATGTCTTGTCAGGTCGGCGATGCTCTCGATTTAAGCCGGTTTCGCGGCGAACAGTTCGATGCGGCGCTTTGCATGGGGCCGCTGTATCATCTGCCCTCCCTGCCGGATCGTCTGCAGTGCCTGCGCGAGTGCCGCCGCGTCCTGAAGCCTCAAGCGCCGCTTTTCGTTACTGTTCTGCCTCGCTTGACGTATTTACGGGATGCGCTGCGCTGCGGATCGTTCGCCGGCATGATCCCCAGGCAGGCAGCCGTGTTTGACGAGATATTCGAACAAGGAATTTCTCAAGCGTCGATGGTTCCTCAAACGTATTACTGCCGGCCGGATGAGGTGAAGCTCTGGTTCGAGCAAACCGGCTTTGAATTGATCGAACTGGCTTCCTGTCATGGATTCGCTTCCTTTATGGACGATCGGGTTAATGAAATCGGGAAAAATGCGGAGGCGTGGAACTCTCTGATCCGTTGGGTAATATCGACCTGCAGCGATCCGCAGGCCTTGTCTATGGCGGAGCATCTGGTAGGAGTAGGGTGGAAACGAGGAAACTCAGGAGAACGAGCGTGTTAACTCTACAAGCGATTGAAGAAGCCTATCAAGTTGTAAGCAAAGAAATCTATCATTCCCCCTGCGTTTTAAGCCGGACGCTGAGTCAGATGACCGGCAGCCAGGTGTTTTTGAAATTAGAAAATCTTCAGATGACGGGCGCATTTAAGGAGCGCGGCGCTCTGAACAAATTGGCTGCATTGACCAAGAACGAACTCGAACGAGGCGTCATTACGGCCAGCGCCGGAAATCACGCGCAGGGACTCGCCTATCACGCCAAGCGCCTGGGGGGCAAGGCCATCATTCACATGCCGGTCGGTACGCCGTTAAACAAAATCAACGCGACGCGCAAACACGGGGCGGAAGTCGTGTTAGTCGGCCGCAATTACGATGAAGCCTATGAAGAAGCGATCGCCCGGCAGCAGCAGGAAGGCTTGAATTTCGTCCATCCGTTTGACGACGAACTGATCATGGCGGGGCAGGGGACCATCGCCTTGGAAATCATCGAGGATCAAGTCGAACCGGAGGCGGTCATCGTCCCCATCGGCGGCGGGGGCCTGATTTCCGGCATCGCCGTGGCCATCAAGGAAACCTATCCGCAATGCAAAGTATACGGCGTGCAGGCCCAATGCGCGCCGGCCATGAAATACTCCATCGATGCAAAGCGCATCGTGCCGGCGAAGTCCATGCCGACGCTCGCCGACGGCATCGCCGTCAAATCGGTCGGCCATTTGACCTTTCCTGTGATTCAACAGTATGTCGACGATATCGTGTTGGTGAGCGAAGAAGAGATTTCTGCCGCCATTCTGACTTTGCTGGAAGTTGAAAAAAGTCTCGTAGAAGGCGCCGGAGCGGCGACGCTGGCCGCGTTGGCTTATCATGATCTCCCTTTGAAGGATAAGCGGACCGTTCTGGTTCTTTCCGGCGGCAACATCGATGTGAATCTACTTTCGCGCATTATCGAACGCGGCCTCATCAAAGACGGCCGCATGGCGAGGCTTCGCGTCGAACTGCAAGACTCGCCCGGCCAGCTTGCAATTGTTTCGGCCTGCGTCGCCCGCCACAACGCCAATGTTCTTGAAGTTTATCACAACCGCTCCTTCATGAACGCGGCGATGGGAAAAACATTTCTCGACATCACCCTCGAGACGCGCGGCGTCGATCATGTTCGTGAAATTATCCAAACGTTGAACCAGGAGGGGTATTCCGTTCAACAGTTGTAAATAAGGAGGAGCGTCCATGATGGCTCAATGGAATCGTCGAAAATTCCTGAAATCCGGCGCGGCTCTGTCAGGTTTGTTCGCTGCGCCGAATCGAGTCTTTTGCCAAGAGAAATCCGAGCGCCTGCCCAATATCGTATTTCTAATGGCCGATGATTTGGGATATGGCGATCTGGGCTGTTATGGTTCTCCGGATATTCTCACGCCGGCGATTGATCAGTTGGCGCGGCAAGGCGTTCGTTTTACGCAGTACTACGCCAACGCTCCCGAATGCACGCCCACTCGGACCGCCCTGCTCACCGGCCGCTATCAGCAGCGCGTCGGCGGCTTGGAATGTGCGATCGGCGTCGGCAATGTCGGCCGCTACGACGATGCGATTCGTCTGGCCGAACAGCATGATTTGGGGCTGCCTTCCTCGGAAATGACGATATCCCGCCTCTTGAAGCAAGCGGGATACGCCACGGCCGTCATCGGCAAATGGCATTTGGGATACGAAGCCAAGTTCAACCCGCTTCATCACGGCTTTGACTATTTCTTCGGTGCGCTGGGTGGCGCAGTGGATTACTTTCATCACACCGAACCGGATGGAAAGAGCCAACTTTATCTCAATCGCGAGCCCGTAAAGCGAGACGGGTACTTGACGGATTTGATTACAGAAGAGTCTCTCCAATTCATCCAGCGGCAGAAGAAGAACAAGCCGTTTTTCCTGTATGTTCCCTACACCGCGCCCCACGCTCCCTACCAGGGCCCAAACGATTCTCATGAAAAGCCGCTGGGAGAAGACGGTTGGAATCAAGGATCCCGCGAGACGTATGTCAAAATGGTGGAGCGGATGGATTGGAGCGTCGGGCGGATACTCGAGGCCTTGGAAAAGCAGGGATTTTCGGAGAACACCCTGGTTGTTTTTTGCAGCGACAACGGCGGCGCCAAATACGCCGACAACGGCCCGTTGGCGAGAGGGAAGGGAACGGCGTTCGAAGGCGGCGTCCGGGTTCCCTGCATCATCCGCTGGCCGGGGCGAATCACTCAAAGCAATCGAACCGATCGCGTCGCCATGACTATGGATCTGACGGCTTCTCTGGCGCGCATCGCCGGCGTTCAGTTCATGGCCGGCCGCTCGTTCGACGGCATCGATATAATCGGCGATATCGAGCAGGATCGGGCGACATTGAAGCGCACTCTCTATTGGCGCAAGCGGCGCGGCGATCAAACCTGGCGCGCCGTCCGCGACGGCTCGATGAAGTATATCTCCGACCAGCGCGGGGAGGAAA
>JAFGTC010000277.1 GCA_016934335.1 Candidatus Omnitrophota bacterium
CGGTCAATCCCGGCCATCGTGGTTCAGGCATTTGAACCCGGATAACCCCGGATGCCCCGGATATTTTTTATCCAGGCCATCCCGGTCAATCCCGGCCATCGTGGTTCAGACGTTTGAACCTGAATACCCCCCAGATGCTCCGGATATTTTTTATCCATGTAATCCCGGTCAATCCCGGCCATCATGATTCAGACGTTTGAACCTGGATAACCCCGGATACTCCGTATATTTTTATCCAGGCTATCCCGGCTAATCCCGGCCATCGTGGTTCAGGCATTTAACAAGGAGATGGTATGAAAATCGACGATCCGTTGACTCACAAAATAATCGGCTGCGCCATGAATGTTCATAATGAACTTGGCTACGGATTCCAGGAAGTCATCTATCAAAGAGCGCTTGAGATTGAGTTCAAACACGCGAACGTAAATTATTTTCGCGAGCATGAAATTCCAATCCTTTATCGGGAGCAGCAAATCGGTACCCGCCGTGTTGATTTTCTTGTAGAGAATCGAATCATGGTTGAAATAAAGGCCTTGGCGCATTTGGAAGAAGTGCATCTAGTGCAAGGATTAAATTATATCGAAGCATTCAACATTAAAACGGGTTTGTTGCTGAATTTCGGAGCGCGGAAACTTGAGTTTAAGAGATTATTAAATAAGAAAATCTGAACCTGGATGCCCTGGATACCCCCGGATGCCCCGGATATTTTTATCCAGGCCATCCCGGTCAATCCCGGCCATCGTGGTTCAGACGTTTGAACCTGGATAACCCCGGATGCCCCGGATATTTTTTATCCAGGCTATCCAGGTCAATCCCGGCCATCGTGGTTCAAACGCTTAACGATGTTGAAAAATAGGCAGCGCTGATATATACTTCCGGTATAGATCGGAGGTAAAAAATGAACGACACATGCAAAATATTTATGAATGGACGCTCGCAAGCCGTTAGGCTTCCCATTGATTTTCGATTCAAGTCTAAGGAAGTGTATATTCGCAGAGATGAAGAAACCGGTGAGGTGATTTTGACGGAAAAACCCGAAGATTGGAATGATTTCTTTTCTCTAGCGGATTCGACTCATGAGGCAGAGGATTTCTTAAAGGGACGGAAAGATGCAGAAGCCCAAAAAAGAGAGATATGGAAATGAAAAAATCCGCTCTTTTCATGCTTGACACCAACATCGCCAGTTATATCATTCGCGGCGCTAACTCGATCCTTCGAAAACATTTGAATCAAATTTCCATAAACGCTCTGTGCATCTCCACCATTACACAAGGCGAACTTATATACGGTCTCGAACTTAAACCGGGAGCGACGACCCTGAAAAAATTGATCCGTGAGTTCCTTCTCCGCCCCAAAATTCTGCCCTGGGATGAGAATGCGGCAAAACAATATGGCATCCTTCGGGCTCGCTTGGAAAAAGCCGGAACGCCGATGGGTAATATGGATGCCATGATCGCCGCTCATGCCCTTTCTGAGAAGGCGGTTCTGGTTACCAACGATAATGCTTTTTCCCGCATAAAGGGATTGATCATTGAAGACTGGTCAAAGATTTGAGACGAGGCGGCCAAGATGAGCCCGGCCATCGTGGATTAGACAGTCATCACTTGTCCATCATCATTCATAATAAAGGGGAGGCATCAAATTTCGATATGAACATCATGATACTAAACCACCCTCGCCTGAAGGCGAGGATTTTTCTCCCAGAAAGAGATCGTAAGTTGCATCCTTTTTTGTTTTTATATTAAAATTCCTTCAGATAAAATATTTTATAAATTAAGTATTTAAAAATTTTTCTAGTTGAAAAAAATCCCTCACCGGTCAATAAATGTATCATTTTTGCGTTAGATTATAGAGCACCGTAATACGTCCCATCAAAACGAAAAAAGGAGTGTATGAGTATGAAAAAGTTCTTCAACTTTATCAGCGTCGCCGCCGTCATTTTCAGTCTGATCATTGCAGCCGCATCTCCATCGGACGCGCAGCGGAGATTTCGGGATCAAGAGCAAGGCGGCTCGGAATTAGAAAAACCCGCTGTTCCCAAGGATGAAAACGAAAAGAAAATACTCGCCGTTCTCGATGATATTTACGCCAATCAACAATTCCAGAATGTGCCCAAAGCGGACGGGCGCATGCTGCGCCTTCTGGCGGAAATTATGAACGCCAAAAACATCGTTGAAATAGGAACCTCGACCGGCGTCTCGGGCGTCTGGTTTGGCATGGCTCTCCAGAAAAACGGCGGCAAACTCACGACTTTCGAAATCGACGAAAGGCGCGCGAAAATGGCCGCCGCGAATTTCAAGCGCGCCGGCATGGAAGAGATCATCACCATCGTCCTTGGAGACGCCCACGAACAAGTTCAGAAACTGAAAGATCCCATCGACATGCTTTTTCTCGATGCGGATAAAGAAGGATACGTCGATTATCTCAACAAACTTCTCCCGCTGATCCGCCCCGGCGGTTTGATCGTCGCTCACAACATCAACCAGCGCATGGCCGATCCCCAATTTCTAGAAGCCATCAATACCAACCCGGATCTGGAAACTATTATCCGCATGGGAATGAGTTTCTCTCTAAAAAAGAAATAAAAACGTTTTTACATAACTTTTTCGCAGCATGGAGAACCACGATCGGAATTTTCTGCCTATTCAATATCATAGGGCGGCGGATGAAAACGAACCTCATCCGCCGCCCTATCTATTTGCACCAACCTGTAACCGCAACGCCGCCTCCACTGCAGCGAAGCGGGAAACGCCGGAAACGCCATCCCGCTCACTCGTTTACGAACATGATTTCCATAGAGTGCTCTTGAAACGTCTTGATAATCTCCAAATCGGCGGACCGTTTACTGGTAATGAGAATGTCAATTTCATCCAAATCGCATAGAAAACTCATGGCGCGCGTGCCGATTTTGGAGTGATCCACAATAAAAACCACCTTATCGGCGTTGGCCATCATGGTGCGCTCGGTTTCCACCACCAATTCGTTGTGATTGTAAGTTCCCGAAGCGTCAATGCCGCGGCAGGATAAAAAAGCGTATTGAGCGTGATATTGCGAGAGGCAGTAGCGGGCCTGCGGCCCCAAATTGACTTTCCAAGGCGCGTAAACCATGCCTCCCGCCGAATAGATCTCTAAATGAGCATTTCTAAAATGATTCTCGATCATGGCGGAGACGTGCGGGAGAGAATTGGTGACCGCCGTCAGAGGATAATTGGGAAGACATCGAACCAGATGCAGCGTCGTCGTCCCCCCGTCGATAAAAAAGGTGTCATTGGGATTCAACAAAGACGCCGCCGCATGCGCTAGTTTTTCCTTTTCTTTGACATGGGTTATTCGACGCAGTTCGAAGGGAAAATAGTCATTCTCGCGATTCACCGTACGGCAGCTGATGCCCCCCCGCGACCTTATCGCCAGATCTCTTTCGACCAACGTTCGAAAATCGCGGCGCACCGTCGATAGGCTGATTTGAAGCGTTTTCTGAATTTGCTCGATGGTAACGTGTTTTTTCTCCGACAAGATCGATAGAATCTTCTCGTACCTCTCTTCTTGCAACATAAAAATACACCAGCCTTTCCCCGGCAAGAATGATTCGATCCAGGATAAACATACCTCAAATTACCACATTTTACCACATTCAATAAGCATATTTGATTGTAAATGAATGTTCAAGACATATCTGTGACATATCTGTGACAGGTGTTGACAAGCCTGGGAAGGTTTCATAGAATCGAATATTCGAGAGATATATCAATGTGTATATCGCATCTTTTAACGCGGGAGAGGACGCTATGCAAAGAAAAGGCTTCACCCTCATCGAATTGCTGATTGTTGTGGCGATTATTGGGATTCTGGCGGCGATCGCCGTGCCCAACTTCTTGAATGCGCAGCAGCGC
>JAFGTC010000278.1 GCA_016934335.1 Candidatus Omnitrophota bacterium
ATCGAGGGGGCGAAAACGGTCGCAGTGTGCGATGTGTACAAGGGGCACCGGGAGAAGGGCGTGGAGCGCAGCATGAATCCCGATGTGAAAGTCTATGTGGATTATAAAGAGCTGCTCGCCGATCCGAACGTCGATGCGGTGGTAGTGGCCACGCCGGATCATTGGCATAAGCAGATTCTGGTGGATGCGGCCAACGCGAGCAAGGACGTTTATATCGAGAAGGGGTGGACGCGTTCGATTGCGGAGGCCAAGGAGATGCTGGCCGCGGTCAAGAAGAACGGCATTGTCATGCAGCTGGGGCATCAGTCGCGCGAGTTGGCGTCGGGGATGCAGGCCGCGGAGTTGATCCGGCAAGGGGTGATCGGTCCGGTGACGTTGGTGCGGACCGGGCGATTCGAGAACCGGCCCAAGGGAACGGGATTCTGGCGATGGTACGGATGGTATGACAATTATGAGCGGCCCGATCCGGCGCAGGTGAAGAAGGATGTGGAGTGGGATCTCTGGCTGGGATCGGCGCCCAAGATTCCCTTTCATTTTGAGCATTTCTGGCATTGGCGCTGTTATTGGCCTTACGGGACGGGGATTGCGGGCGATTTACTGTCGCACGAGATCGATTTTGTCCATTCGGTGCTGCGGCTGGGGATTCCGGACGCCTGCATGTGCACGGCGCAGAACTTTTTAATGCGGGACGATCGCGATGTTCCCGACACCTGGAGCACAGTGTTTAGTTATGAGAAGAAGCAGTGCAATGTGACGTTCGATTGCAGCATGAACAGTTCGTTTGTACAGCCGCCGGAGTTTCGCGGGAAGGAGGGGATGATTCGCTTCAATCAGATTGCGCAGTCGGCGAACGATTTTCAGGTATACGCCGATCCCGTTTCAGCGGATTATCAGGCCGATTTTGCATCGGGGGCGAAGAAGCCGGGGCAGCCGTTCATGAAGTTCGATCCATCCAAGACGCCGCCGCAGCCCAGCCATATGCAGGATTTCTTCAACTGCGTGCGCAGCCGGAAGAAGGCGAAGTGCAACGAGGATGAGGCGTTTGTGGAGGCGGCGACGCTGGTGATGTCGATCAAAGCGTATATGGAGAAGCGGGAGGTGCGCTGGGATCCGGAGAAGCAGGATGTAGTTTAATTAAGCGCTGAGTGAATGGAATGAGTGAAAAGCGGCCCGCCGGATGCTGGATTCGGCGGGCCGTTACATTCATCGTTTCATGCGCAGGCGCATGAAGGGTGTTTTAGTAAAGCATGAAATCGTTCACGCCGGTTCCTTCGTTGGCCAGGGTGATTCCGAAAACGGTCAAGAAGGGATCGCTGCGCGGGATGTTGGTCGGCATTTGGATGGCCGTCAGAGTTTTGGTCTCATCCAGCAAGTATTTTTTCTTGATGAGGATCAGACCGCCCGAGGGAGAGGCGCCGTCCGTGCGGACCAGACCGGGCCACAAGCGCTCGCCGATAGACGTTCTGACGACGGAGCCGGTGAAAACGCCCAACTGATGGACGCGGGGGCCGAATGCATCCGATTCGCCTTCCTGGTTGAGTTGGCCGGGAGCGGCGTCTTCGAATTTCAGATAAATTTCGCCGAATTCCGTGTCAAGAAAATCGGAAATGTCGTGGCTGCGGATGTCGCGGTTGGGTTCGTAACCATCGCCGCCGCCGGGATAAGCCTGATCCGAATCGACCGAGTTGAAGATTTCAGTGTAGCCGGCGTCATCCGAGAAATCGCCGTTGGAGATGGACATTTTCACGTTGCCCCACATTTCCGTGTACAGAGTGGCTTCGGTCAGGCCGTCGGGAACGGGCAGAGCATAAATGAAATAGCCTTCTCCATTGAGATAGGTGTTTTGACCGTAGTTATGGTTGGCTTGATTGACGCCGTCCACGAAATAGAAGAAATAGTCGACGTCGCCTTCATAGGTCATGTAATCCACGATAATCTCGCCGGCGTCGCCGCTTTCAGGAGCGACCCATTCGGGGGGGCTCCAGAACCAGTCGTTTACCAGACCGATTTGGATGGGATCGCTTTCGCCGTCTTCATAGACGGGGGTGAAGGCGTTGTTTTCGGGGCGGGCGATCAGGATTTCGCCGGTTTCCGGGTCGATCTCGTCCTGCCAATCTTCAAAGGATCCCGGCCAGTTGCCGTTGCCCGACATGACGGCGAGATAGAGGTAGCGGTACGATCCGGCGGGAACGGGAATAAGGCTGCCGTCGGGATAGTAGGCGTCCAAATCGCCGATGTTCATGGCGGGGAGAAGGAAGGCCACTTCGCCGTCATCGGTGACGTTGATCTGACCCGGAACGACGTCTGCGGGCAGAGTGGTGATTTTGATGCGGGCGCCGCCGTCATCCAATCCCCAGACAGCGTCTTCGCCGGAAGGGTCGGTGGTGGGGACGCCGGGATCGTCGGCGTCGTCGTGATACCAGCCGTCGACGTTCAAGAACTCGCTCAAGTCGACGGGGGTGCTTTCATATCTCTGCGCCTGTGCGACGGGCAGAGCGACCAGTGCGGCGAGCACGGCCAGGCTTGCGGTTAGAAATACCTTTCTCATACTACAAAACCTCCTAAGATGGTTTGATATGATAAATTCTCTCGACCGGGATGACGAGAGAATTTGATCCGGATTGAAGGGGATTGGAAATTGGCGTGTATTAAAAGATGTACGTTATTTCCACGAGATGATGTAATTCCAATTTTGAACACAAAATATCTTTTCTTTTCAAATTCATTGAATCTTAAGATTATTATAACGTATAAATAAGTTTTTGCAAATACGTACAGATTGGGAAAGTCGGTTATTCGTATCCTAGGTAAGAACAGGAGGGTGAATTTTTATAAAAAATAAAACGTGATGCGATTGTGCAGGTGATTTTGGAGTCGAGTTGGTTTAAAAATGGGGGCGTTATCGAGATTTGCGGGAGGCTTGATCCCAGACTTCGATGGGGACGACGCCGCGGGCGGCGTCGGTGACGCGGTTCATGAGGTTGGCGGGATCGATCGATTTCCGGCGGGCGGCGAGTTGTTTGAGGCGTTTGCGGCCGAGGATCTGCCGTTTTTCGTTCAGTTTTCCTTTGTAGGAGACGCGTTTTCCACGGCGGAAGGCGTCGGGATCGAGGAGGGTGATGGTGCGTTTGCGCAGGCGAAGGTGGAGGAGATCGCCGGTTTGGAGAAAGAGTATGCCGCCCTGGTTGAGGGCTTCGGGTGTGACGTGCCCGACGGCGGCGCCATAGCTGACGCCCGAGTAGCGGCCGTCGCTGATCAAAGCGGCGATTTTTTTGAGCGACTGGTTGTGGTTGATGTGCTGCATGGGAGTGAACATTTCGGGCATGCCGAAGGCCTGAGGGCCTTGCCCGGCGACGATGACGGCCATGCGGAAGGCGTCGTCGTCGAGGAGGCGTTGGAGGAGATCTTTTTTGGAGCGGATCTTATCGGGATCGGCCAGGGAGCGGCCGGCGTTATGGGCGTAAAGTTGGAGGAGAATGTCGCGGTTGATTTTGGGGGCTTGGAGGACGGCGTCGAGGATATGGATGTTAAGCAGTTGGGAGACGGCGTCTTCTTCGGTTTCGAAGTAGAGGGCGACGGCGATTTTTTCGTCGAAGGCGTCGAGTTGGGGATCGGGCATGCCGCTGATTTTGATGACGGCGCTCTCGAAGAAATTGCCTTTGAGGACGTCGACGCCGCTGCAGCCGCGTTTGGGTTTGGAGAGGATGATTTGATTGGATTTGACGTTGTCGGCGGCCAGGCGCTTGCCTTGACGGAGCCGCTGCGCCCAGGATTTGGCGGCCATGGTGGGGGCGTTTTCGGCGATGGGGATTTTATTGCGCTTCAGTTCGTACAGCATGGTTTCGACGCCGCGGATTAAGCCGCCGCCGCATTGCTGGGCCAAGGCGAAGATGTCGCGCCCTTCGGTAAGGCTGTAGTTCATGAGATCGGGGGGCATGGCCCGGCGTCGGATGCGGTCGTAGTCGTGGATGGAGAATTGGCGTCCGGCGTAGATCATGCAGGAGATCAAATGCATCATGAGATTGGTGGAGGCGCCCATGGCGCTGTGGATGCGCACAGCGTTCTCGATGTTTTGGAGGACGATGTTGGAGACGCTGTAGAGCGGATTGTTGCAGACCTTGAGCATGGCGGCGACGGCGTCGTCGATTTGTTCAAATGTCGGAGGTTTGGTGAGAAATTCCAAAGCGGGGTGAACCAGTCCAAGCGAGGCGACTATGTAGCGGCTGCTGTTGCCGGTGCCGTTGAAGGCGCAGATTCCGCCTTGTTCGGGGCAGGTGTGGACGGCGAGCCGTTTTTCGAGTTCTTTGTGCTTCTCTTTGGTGATGAGGCCGGTCTGGACGGCGCGGGCGAAGACGCCTTGGAAGGCCTGATTGGAGCTGCATTGCAGGATGTGGCGTATGGTGTAGCGGAGATCGTCGCCGAGGCTTTTTTCTTCAACGCAGTCGGCCTGGTCGGCGATTTCGAGGAGTTCGTCTTTGAGATCGACGGGCAAGACGCCGCCGCGCATGACATGAGCCGGAGCGAAGGAGGCGAAGACGGGAGCTTCGCCGCGCCGCCGCCGGGTGAGGTCGAGCGAGGCCAGGGCGTTGACGATGGCGCAGGGGGTTTTATCGCAGCCTTGGATGACGAAGGCGCCGTGGTAGTTATGGCCTTCCATCTGATTGACGACCATGGCGCTGACCAGGTTGCGGGAAGCCAGCGAGCCGCTCATGCCCGGGGTGCTTTGGGCGGTTCCATCGCAGATGACGGGGACGCCGAAGAGAAAAGGTACGGCGCCGCGGCGCCAAAGGGAGGCGGCGGCCATCAGGCTGGTTTCGTGATCGGCGACGTGGGCGGGATGGTCGGGCGAGCCCATGATAACGGCCACGCGGGGCGCATTGTAATCCAGGCGGTCGACGATTTCGTCGAGGGAGAATTCGAGGGGGAGTTTTTTGAGCAGCGATTTGGCGCGATTGAGGACGCCGGCTACGCAGATGGGTTCGTTGGCTTTTCCCTGGACTTCGAGCGAATAATAATTCGGACCATGTTCAATGCGAAGTTTTTTAACTTTTCGGGCCGTTGCCATACCAAAATTTTTCTCCATGTCTCCCAAATCGAAAAAGCAATCAGGCTATCCTACACTGCAAACTCAAAATAAGAAATATGTCAACCGAGAGTTGGATGGAATTTTTGTTGTTTTACGATAAGCGTAAGATTGCTAAAGGCGTTAAAGTTGTGATGAATCGAATTAATTTTCCGCGGTCAAGAGAAGGAGGGCCGTTAATATTGGAGTGGAAATGTGGAGAATGGAGGAAGCGATCAGTTCGATTCTGGACGAGAGAGGCGGATTCCATGAGAAAGGGATTTACGTTGATTGAGTTATTGATCGTGGTGGCGATCATCGGGATTTTGGCGGCGATTGCGGTTCCCAATTTTTTGAATGCGCAGGTGCGGGCGAAAGTGAGCCGGGTTTATTCGGATCTGCGGTCGCTGGGCAATGCGATCGAGATGTACGCGCTGGATCATACGAATTATCCGGGGGGCGATCACTGGAATGGAACGAAGTGGTGGACGAAGCATACGTATCGCTTTCATTGTTTAACGAGTCCGGTTTCGTATATGTCGACGATCCCCATCGATCCGTTTCAAACATCGACGCCTCAGCGCATCAATTCGGGATTGGGGGATATATGGGATGGCGGTTATGTGTATGACGATACGAGCCGTACGAGCAACACCATGGAGGTGTACGGGCGTTCGTACAAGTATACGGTGCGCAGTCCCGGCCCGGCGTTGGACTGGAGTCTGGCGCATGCGTCGTACGTCAATTATTACTCGTCGTCGAACGGATTGACCAGCCTGGGCGTGATCGCCTGGCTGGGGCCGGGGGGGACAATCTATTAAAGGCAGTGGGGAGTGGATAGTGGGGAGTGGGGAGTGGGGCTAGGGGGCGCGGTTTTCGATGCGGAAGGCTGCTACGGCGTGAGGATGCAGCGCGCCATGGATCTGGAGTTCGCCGCCGGCCGATGTGAAGCGCAAGGGCGCGTCTTCCCATAAGGAAGCGGCCTGGGCGGGATCGGCGTTTTTCAAGGCGATCAGCGAGCCCCGGAGCGTGCCGGGGGTTTGGTTGTAGAGGGTGACGATCGAGTACGAGCCGGCGTTGAAGCGGTTGGCGTAGAGTCCCGGGATTTGGGTGGGGATCATGGGATCGACGTGGGGCGATGTGAACGCTTCGAGGTTGTCGTGGAAGATTTTGTGAGCCTGGCGGATGACGGCGCGGCATTCGCGGCTGAACCAGGAGCGGGCGCGGCCTTTGATCCACAGGGCTTCGCCGTGGAAGAAGCATAATTTGACATCTTCGGCGCTGGCGGAGCGGGGATCGATGCCGGCGTGGAACAGTTGAATGACTTTAAATGTGGGAAAGGCGAAGCGGAACAGGGTAAGTTTCGTGGGGCTTTCGTAGTTTCTGTCGCCGTACCAGGAGTAGTCGAAGGCGGCGTCGACATACTGGGACGCGACGTCATTGGGCGTTTGTTCGGTGTAGAGGGCGATGGGGCGGTCCGACCGGTCGAGTTGAGAGCGGACGGTTTGGAGCATTTGGCGTTCGGCGAGAGTGGGGTGTAAGCCGGGAGCGTGGGCGTGGCCGCCGGCGTAACAGGTTTTGTCTGCGCCGCCGAATCCATATTCATCCATATAAACGGCGCGGGCGCCGGTTTCGGAGGCGACGTCTAGAAGGGTTTGGCTCATAAAGTCCTGCCAGCCGGGCTGCAGGGGGCAGATGAAGATTTCCTGGTTGCCCGGCCATTGTTTGGGGCTGCCGTCTTTTTGGATGATCTGCCATTCCCGGCCGCGGCTTTGGCCGATTGTCGAGCGGGGGTCGATCAGGTAGCCTTCAAAATAGAGTCCCACAGGGACGCCGCGGCTTTGGCTTTGGGCGATGCTCCGGTGAAAATCCTGCAGGCCGCCCAATTCGTAGCGCCGATATTCGCCGACGCGTCCATATTGTTCGGAGTAGGCCCAGCCGGAGATGTCGATCATATCGATTCCCCCCAGATCCTGGAGCGATTCGTCGATGAGGCGCTCGAGGGTGTAATGGCCGCTGACGGGATCGAAGAGATAGCCGGTTCCGCCGATGGGGTAGTCGCGGCGGCAGACGAAGACGTCGCGCAGGACGCGGCGGGTTAGGGGATTGGGGGAATACCAGGTTTGGGTCCATTCTTTGTAGGCGTCGAAGGGAGCGCGCCAGTCGCCGCGATGGAACTGGAGGACGGCGGGGGCGGTTTCGAAAACGGCGCCGGGGGGGAGGTCGAGGGGTTGTTCGAAGCCGTAGTCGATTCCCAGACGGGATTCGGTCGGGCGTTTTTCGAGCAGATATTTTTTGGGGATTAATTGCGCATCGCGGGTGTGCAAGGCCAATCCGCAGGAGTCGGCTTCGGAGTAAAGATCGGCGAATTGAAGGGGGAAGGCGCCCGAGTGGACGCCGCTCAGGTTGGCCGGTTGATTGCTCCAAGCGGCCTGGTTGCGGGGGAAGAGATAGAAATCATCCTGGATGTTCTCGCTGATTTGAATTCCCGAGAGGCAGGGGAAGCGCAGGCGGACGGAGGCGTTTTGGGCGCCGGCGTTTTCGAGGCTAAGAGAGAAGGCGCAGTCGGTCGGATTGAGCGGTTGAATGCGGACGCGAGCGTTCAGCCGGCTCGATTCTTCCTGGACGATCGAGTAGACCAGTTCGAGGGATTCTTGATCGGCCTCATAGGATTGGAATTGGATCTGTTCGGGTGGAACGCGCAGGCCGCCCCATTGGATGGAGAACAAGGGATTGGGGCGTTGAAGAAGGTTGCGGCCGGTCGTTTTGTGGAGCAGGGAGGTGATGGGCTTGGCGCTCCGGGCGTCCAGTTGGAGGCGGCAGCAGGGCGTTTCGATGGTCATATACCGATCCTGTTCGACGCGCAGCCGGGCCGGCGCCGATTCGAGCGCGGGATCGGATTCGGAGTCGGGATTCGAGGCCAGAGTTCGGGGGTATCGGATCCGGGGGAGCCGATCGGCGGGCGCATCGCCTTGTTGGAGGGTGGCGCCGAGAAGCAGCAGGCGGCCGTAGGACATAAGTTCCCGGAGGCGGACCGTTTCGAGTTTTTTGCGTGGATCGACGGGGACGGCGTAACAGCAGACGGCGCTCGCGTCGACAATATAATCGCTGAGATTGAGGTTGTAAGGGAAGGCCTGATCTTCGGTTCCATCGTCGTAGTTTAGTTGGACGACCAGGCGTTCGGGCTGGGTGATTTTCGTGCGCGGTCGGAAGCCGAAGGCGCTGTCGGTTCCGGCCAGGTCGCAGGCCATGAGCAGAAAGAGCCGGCTGCAGGATTGATGGATGTTCAAGGAGATCGCGCCGCGAAAAGGCAGGCTTGTGGAGAGGATGAGGCGCGAGTCGTGGATTTGAAAAGGAACGCCGGCGCATTCGATCAGCGATGAGAGGCTTGACGATGCGCCGTCGATGATTTGATGGAGAGGCGCATTTCCCGGGGGAAGGGAGAATGGGGTGAAATGAGCCGGGATTGAATTGGGCGGCATGTTTTGAAGATATCGGGCGGAGAAGACCGTGCGTTGATCGCCGGATTCGAGGAAGGAGAGTTCGAGGATTTCGAAGTCGGCCGGTTGGTCGCCGGATTGAAGCGAGAGGATGATCTGGTCGATCTGTTCGGTGCGAATCGTTGGACGGACGGCGACGGAAAATTCATGCTCCCGGTAGTCGCTCAATGAATCGGGGGGAAGGGAGATGGGCATGGAACCGGCGCGTGCGAAGGGATTTTCGATGTTGGCGGCGCCGGGGGTGACCGGGCCGGTGGAGCCGGGCAGCAGTTGAAGCAGCGGCCGGTCGGGATCGCTCTGGAGGCCTCGGGCGCGATAGCGGATTGTGAGAATGGGGAAACGGTACACCCAGATGGGTTCGGAGGTCAGCGCCCAGGTTGTCCGGCTGCCAGCCGGGAGATAAGCGGAGAAATGTTGATCGACTTGATTGAGGACGCCCTCGCCTTGGAGGCGCATCCAATCTTCGGGCCGGGATGTTTGGATCGTCCAGCCGATAGAGGCTTGTATGCCGGTTATCTCGGAAGAGGTTACGGCGGCGGGCGAGAGGGCGGAGAGGGGATCGGCGTTTGAGACTGGCGCGAGGATCGAGCCTTGGGATCCAATAATGAGAGAGAGAAAGAAGCCAGCGAGTTGAAAGAGTCGATATCGATGCATCGCGTTGATCATCCTTATTATGGAATGAAGGCGCAAGGCCGTTTTTTTTATGATTTAGCGGCGGCTGCGCCGCCGCCGATCGAATTCCGGGTGATACATGCGGCTCCCAGTTTTTCGCGGAGAATGCTCCAGCGCGCTATCATGAAGTCTGGGGGCCGCATCGTCCTCCTGGTCAGCGCCGTCCATATCGTCTAGATCGTCGATCGCGCAGAGGGCTTTCAATCGCTCCACAAACAGGGGTTTTTGAATGGACGATTTCAGGAGAAAATCATCAGCCCCCAATTTATGGGCGGTTTCCACGTTAAATTGGGAGCCTTCGCTGGTCAAGATGAGAATGGAGGGGGATCGATCCACGGCGCGCATCGGATCCAATTCGCGCATGAATCGAAGAGCCGTAATGCCGCCCCCTTTGGGCATGTTCAGGTCGAGAATGACGAGGTCGGGCTTCACTTCTTCATACAAATTGATGGCGTCTAGTCCGGTTTTGGCCTCTCCAACGACCCGAAATCCATTTTTTTCCAGGATTCGCCGGAGCATCATGAGGCAGGTGGCGTTATCATCGCAAATCAAAACTCGCTGTTGATGTTCTGCCATGGCTGATATCACCCCGTTATTCGATTAACTCAATTATACACAAAACAACGTCCTACGGCGAACGACCTCACCTTTGTTGGGAGAAAAAATTGAATCGCCTTTCCGAATACCGGAAAAAGGGATTTTTGTGATCCTATAGATTCCATCGTATCGTAATGTAAAAAAAGCGCAATGCGAGTCATGGAAAGCGAATCGGTTCTTTGTGATGTGCGTGGTTTTGGCGTCAGGCGTTTTCGCGCAGGACGTTTAAGGCGAGTTGGTAACTTTCGGGAGAGACGCGGCTGCTGATGGAGTGGTCGGATTGGAAGACGTATCCGCCGCCTTTAGCAGCCTGGCGCTTATAGAGCACTTCGCGGCGGATCGCCTGAGGGTCTCCGCTTTCGAGGATGCGCACATCGATGTTGCCGACAAAAGCCAACTTGCCGGCATAGGTCTCCTTGAGTTTGACGACGTCCAGGCCGGCTTTGGCTTCGAGGGGGTTGTAGGCGTCGAGGTGGAGCTCCACCAAATCGTCGAAGAGGGCGGCGGCGTTTCCGCAGCCGTGGTAGATGGTCATTAAATTGTGAGAGCGGCAAAGATCGATCAACTCTTTGACGTGGGGCTTGAACCACTGCCGCCAGCGCTTCAGGCCGAAGATCATTCCTTTTTTGTAGGCGACGTCGCCCCAGATGATCATGCCGCTGAGTCGCCCCTTGCCCGCTTCGATTTGAGCGCGTGCGAAGTCGAGCAGGAAGCCGCCGACGCGGTTGATGAATCGCTCCATCTCGTCCGGGGCTTCGGCCATCCACATGAGGGCGTTTTCGCTGCCGATGATGCGCCACAGGTATTCGAAGGGTTCGCAGACCGAACCGAAGACGGCGAAATCGTCGAGGCAGGGCGCCAGGCGATCCTGCCAGGAAGGGATGTTGCGAGTCAGGGCGTCGGCGACGCAATTGAGTTGATCGTCGCCGCCTTCGTAAAAGCGGCGGGGATCGGCGGGATCGTCGAAGACGAAATCCTGCATTTCGCCGGGCGTCTTCACGGAGAAGGATTCGAAGACGGGCATGGGATCTTCGCCGCGCCGGCGGATGACGGCGCCGAAGCCGGTGCGGAGGACGACGTCGTTTTGGTTTTGCTCGAGGATCTCGAAGGATTGGATGACGGGATCCATGTTGGGAGTGACGACAATGTAATCCAAGTCGAAATGGCGGTAAGGATCGAAATTGTCGCCCCATATCCGGCGGCATCGCTTGAGGAAGCCGGTCCAGAAGAATTCGCCGGCGGGAATGCTGTCGCCTTCGCGGTGCGAAAAAGCGTTGTGCAGACGTTGAATTTTGGCTTGGGCTTTGATCATTCGAGGTTCTCCGGATTTCAGCGATCATAAATCATCATCAACGAGTGGAAATAGAATGTCAATCGCACTCTTATCTTATTGCACTCGCGTCTTCTCGCATTCGACGTCTTCCGGAAGGATGTACGGCGGATTCGGCTAGTGATTGAAGGCGGGAGAGTGTAGAGTTAAAAAGGCATCTGTTTTTCATTTATCATTCAAACCATTTCAAGGGAGAGGTTTCATGACGCTGTTTCGCGCGGTTGTTTGTTTTATTGTTTTTGTCGCTTGTACGCCGGTTTGGCCGGAGGCGAATCTGCCGGCGGGATCGAGCCCCCAGCCGGTTGAATTTTTGCATTTTCCCAGCAAAGCGCACGCGTTTGTCTGGCGGAATTGGTCTGTCGTGGAGGCGGAGCGATTGGCCGAAGTGCTGGAGACGACGCCGGCGACGGTGCGCCGCCTGGCGGAGTCGATGGGACTGCCGGAGCAGGATCCCATTCCGCAGGAAGATCGCAGCCGATTTTATATTACGCTGCTGCGGCGCAACTGGCATCTGCTGCCCTACGATCAACTTCTTACGCTGCTGGACATGACAGCCGAGGAGTTGGCGCTTTCACTGCGCGAAGACGATTTTCTGTTTATTAAATTAGGATCATTGAAGCCGAAGTGCGAACGCTTGATCTATACGCCGGCCGTGGAGGAGACGGGGGAGCGATGTGCGGCGATACGGGGGATTGTGGAGGAGGAGTTCGGCGAGGCTCTGCGCCGGCCGGAAGAGAAGCGGTTTCGTTTCATCGAAGAATTCCGGCGGAGCGAGCGGGCGTCTTCGAGCGCCGGGAGCGAGGCGGCGAGGCGGTTTTCGCCCTGTTATATCTATTCTTATTTCGCCTTGTTCGGCGATCCGCTGATGAATCCCGAACTGGATTTATATCCGGACGGGCTGCTGCAGCGGCTGGCGGATTTGGGAGTGGACGGGGTCTGGATGCATTCCGTGCTGCGGCAGCTGGCGCCCAGCGATTTGTTTCCCGAGTTCGGGGAGGATCATGAAATCCGGTTGAAGAATTTGCGGGATCTGATTGAGCGCGCGAAGCGTTTCGGGATCGGGGTGTATCTGTATGTGAACGAACCGCGGGCCATGCCGGCGCTGTTTTTTGAGGGCCGGGAGTCGATGCGGGGCGTGCAGGAGGGGGATTATTTTACCATGTGCACGACTGCGCCGGAGGTGCGGCAGTGGCTGAGCGATTCGCTGGCGTATGTGTTTGAGAATGCGCCGGGATTGGCAGGTGTGTTTACCATCACGGCTTCGGAGAATTTGACCAACTGCGCGTCGCACGGGCGGTATGGGGAATGCCCCCGGTGCAAGGAGCGCGATCCGGCGGAGATCATCGCCGAAGTGAATGCGGCGGTGGAGAGGGGCGTGCATCGAGCCAGCCCGGAAGCCAAGGTGATCGCCTGGGATTGGGGGTGGAGAGACGATTGGGCGCCGGCGGCCATCGAGAAGCTTCCGAAGGCAGTCTATCTGATGTCGGTGAGCGAGTGGTCGAAGCCGATCGAGCGCGGCGGGGTGAAGACCGCCGTGGGGGAATATTCCATCTCGGCGGTGGGGCCCGGCCCGCGGGCGATCCGGCATTGGGGCGCCGCGCAGAAGGCGGGGTTGAAGACTATGGCTAAAATGCAGATCAACAACACCTGGGAATTGTCGGCGGTTCCTTATCTGCCGGTGTTGGATCTGGTGGCCGAGCATTGCGAAAATCTGTTGAAGCAGAATGTGGACGGCTTGATGCTGAGCTGGTCGCTGGGAGGCTATCCCTCGCCGAATTTGGAAGTAGTGGATGCATTCCGGCGAACGCCCCCTCCCAGCCGTGAGGAGGCGCTGAACGCCGCGGCGCGATCTTGCTTCGGCGAGGAGGGGATTGCGGATGCGCGCGAGGCGTGGCGGCGGTTCAGCGAGGCGTTTCGCGAGTATCCTTATCACGGAAGCGTTTTGTATTGTGCGCCGCAGCAATACGGGCCGTCGAATCTGCTTTATCCGCATCCCACCGGCTATGCGGCGACTATGGTGGGGCTGCCGTATGACGATGTGAACGGCTGGCGGGGGCCTTATCCGGCGGAGGTTCTGGGCGGGCAGTATGCGAAAGTCGCGGAAGGGTGGAAGGAGGGGCTTGCTTCTTTGCGAAGGGCGGTGAAGGCCGCCGCGCCGGAGAAGCGCGAGGGGGCGCAGGCGCAGCTGCGTTTTGCGGAGGCCGCCCAGCTGCATTTTCAATCCACGGCCAATCAGATCCGGTTCTGCATCATTCGAAACGACCTTTTGGACAAGACGAAGAAATTATCGGGCGAGGAGCGAAGCGAGCGGATCGGGAAGTTAAAAAATCTGTTGGAAAAGGAGATCGAGGCCGCGCGGCGGCTGTTTGTTCTCGCCCGCCGCGATTCGCGCATCGGATTTGAGGCGTCGAACCATTATTATTATGTTCCCGCCGATTTGATGGAGAAGGTTGTCAACTGCCGGTATATTCTGGAGCATGCCAATGAATGGTACGGCAAAATAGATGAGAGCGATTGAAGGAAAGGCAGCCGTTGATGGGCGAACAAAAAATCGAGAATTCTCTGCATGAAGCGCCGTACGGCGGGGGGCTGGTCATGCCTTATTTAGACTACGCCCCCGTCATCGGCGAAGACGTCTATATTGCGCCGACCGCGGCGGTGATCGGGCGGACGAGGCTGGGCGACCGGGTGAGCGTCTGGTTCGGGGCGGTGCTGAGAGGGGATATCGCGGCGGTGGAAGTGGGCAGGGATTCGAACATCCAGGATCTTTGCGTGCTGCATGTCGGGAGCGAAGATCCCTGCATCGTGGGGGAGCGGGTGGTGGTCGGGCACCGGGCGATTTTGCACGGCTGCCGGATTGGGAACGATTGTTTGATCGGCATGGGGGCGATTGTGCTTAACGGGGCGGCGGTCGGCGAGGGCTCGCTGATCGGCGCGGGAGCGCTGGTGACGGAAGGCAGCGTGATTCCGCCGCGCAGTCTGGCGCTGGGCTCGCCGGCGAAGGTGGTGCGCGCTTTGAGAGAGGACGAGTGGAAGAGGCACGCCGAGTTCGCAGTCAAGTATGCGGGAATAGCGAGGAATTACCGGGGCGGGGGTGGTTCTATTTGAAGCGATCGTCGGATTTCTGGTTCGGGATTTGTTTTTTGGCTTTCTCGATCCAGCCGATTCGCGCATCTTCATGAGCGTCAAATTTAGGGACATAAGGTTTGATGTCTAAAAGAGGCGTGCCGTCCAGAATGTCCACGTTCTGGATGAACAAGACGCCGTTTTCGATTCTGTCGAGTTGAACAATCGATAATCCGATCGGGTTCGGGCGTTTGGGAGCGCGGGTGGCGAAGAGTCCTCTGGGCTCCGAATCCAGGAAGGGCGTGACATGAAGGTTGAATCCGCTGCCGAGGTGGAAATGGTACAGCAGGATGATGTGAGAAAAGCCGTCGAGATCTTTCAGCCCTGCGTGATATTCTTTGAACACTTCCACCCGGCCTTTGACGCCGCCGGCGGAGGACGGCTGGATGGGCATGCCCGCGAGTTCCTTGAACGGGGTGTGGATGATTCCTATGGGCGCAAATTCTAAGTTCATTTTTTTATCTAAACAATACTACATGTTTTGATGAAGGCAAATTTGTTCTTATTCTTGATTTTGTTATTTTAATAGAATGGAGAAGAACATGATAGTTATGCCGCCGGTATGGGAGGCATATCGAAAATAACTGACTGATCGATATGAAGAAGATTGTTTTTCAAGGCTGCCTGATTTTTTGGCGTCCTCGCGAAGTATGTCAGTCGTTCAGTTTGTATGACCTGACGCAACAAAAACGGATCCGCTGAGCGGATTCAAGTCGGCGGGAAATGCGGGAAAACCTTTTGCGACAGAACCGAGCGCCGCTTCGAGCGATATTACGGCGTCGGGCGTACAGGCCGCTCGAATAATCGCATAGCGGGCTTCAGGCGCAGGCAAGATGGCTTCATAGGGATCGGCGCTCCAGTTATAAAGGCACCCCGCGCCCAAGATTAATTCCGTCCCATTGCCCGCATCGCCGTCGGCGTTGATGGGGCACACGCTCATGGCGCCGGACGGGTTGATTTCGGGGCTGAAAATCGTGCGAACGAACCCTTTGGGACGATTTTCCAAAGTGAACGGTTGAATGACTCCATCCTTCAAGCGGATATTTTGAATGGCAATAACATTGATAAGCGCTCCATCGCGTTCGTCGCCGAAATTGCGAGCGTTTCCCTGGCTTGCGAAAACAAGTTCATTCACTCCATCGCCGTTCAAGTCCGCAACAGCGCTTTCGATTCCCCCGTTGCCTTGGAACTTGCGCGGAAATGCGACGCCGGACGCCCGGTTTTCCAGTGTTCCATCATCGGCGATATCGATCACAGAAAATTGGGTTCGCGATAAGGTGCTGTTGGTTTGGCAGACAACGAGTTCGTCTTTGCCGTCGTTGTCGAGATCGCCGGCGGAGAGGGTCAGCCCTCCATTGGCGTTGTTCGAAGCGGCGGCGCCCGCCAATCCGTTGAATTGAGAAATGACGGCGTATCCTTCGGGCGCCGGCTTTCCGGTATATTGAAAAATGCGGATAATATTATTTCCGCCGAAACCTTGAGCCGCCGCAATCTGGGCGCTGGTCGGCGAGCCGATGAAATTCCCCACCGCCGTCCGGATTTCTCCGTAATCGTAATTCACGGGATTCGAACCTCCCGCCGGGAAAGCGACGAAAGAATGGGCGATTACATCTCTGGTTTGTGCATCGCGGGGGATGATGATGTTGGGATAGAGAGCGTTCTTCTCGGTAATACGACCCATGGATACGACGAGATCGACATCGCCGTCGCCGTCCACATCCCCCGTGGAGACATACGTATTTCGGCCCGGGCCGCCCCCGATTTTATCTAAAAACAATCCGCGCGCGCCGCTGATCGCTCTATAGGTTGACGTGACATTCACGGTTTTCCCATCGATTTCCGTAATGCCGGGATTGAGATTCTTCCAGTTGATGAGCGTTTCCCCGCCGAATCCTTGAGCCACGATCAGCGCTTCAATGGGAGATTCGTCGATGGACGAAGTCGGCGTCAGGGTCGGCGTTTGAGTCAGTGTCGCCGTCGGGGTTGGAGTTGCAATCGAAGGGGGGGGCGTCGGAGTCGGCGCCATGGTGGGAGTGCCGGGAGGAGATGTGGGAGTCGCCGTCGGCGTAATGGAGGCAGGTCCAGGAACCGAATGGCGATCCAGCGGATTGGACAAGCCGTATAACTCGCTGAGATTGGTATGACTGTCGCCGTCCGGATCCTCGTCCGGCGCCGCATTGGTTTTTGCAAAGAAGAATTTTTCCCATTCATCCGGCAGTCCATCCCCATCGCTGTCCAAGTCGTTGTATGCAAGCGTGTGATATGAATGAAGGATGTTCCGCACCCGAACCAAGTTTATCCCGTCAGTTCCGCATAATGCAACTAACTTACCCTCGATCGTAATTTCTGCGCCATCCGGGATGGAGAATAATTCAAGATCGATCTCCCACTCGGACCCATCGCTTTCCACGAGATAATATCGGTAATCTCGCTGCACCGCTGTTCCAGTCAGTTCAATATCCTGGGAGGGAACTTGATCGAAAAGATCAAAGAGAAAAACTCGATTAGCGGCGATAGCCTCTGCTGCAACAGCCGCGGGGAATGAAGCTTCATCATAGGGAAGCCCCAATACGGCTTTTTGAAGAGTGACATCCCAATCTGCAAGCGGATGATTGGCGTTGGCGTCGTCGAAGAAAGACTGAACCAGATTGGTCCATGTTGAATCCGGCGCTATTCGTTCTAAGAGAAACCGGTAGACGGCGTTCATGTCGTATTGTTTTTGTAGAGCGATGAGATCTTCGACCTTGAATCCGCCTTCGCCGCTTCCCCATGCGACGGGTTCGCTCCAGCCGGTTTGATGGATCAACCACAACTGAAGCGCCAGGCACAGCGCCATGGAGTGATAATTCACCGATTCGCTTTGGATGATATAGAAGGCCTCCCGACCGCGCGATCGGAGAAGATCCAGCCATTCGGCGGCGGTTTGCCCGCCGTCATAGAGTCGGAGAGGATGGAAGCAGGGGTGATGTTCGGGAGCGTAAACCATCATCGTTACGGAGGGATATTCGGCGTCGCGAATCCGGATGATATGGGGTTGGTCGCCCGGAATACGCAAACTCCAGCGGTCTTCGGTCGATGCGACCGAATGGATGAGTTGATTGGTAAAATCCCAAATTCCCAGACGGAGTTCGCGGTTTTCGGAAGCATCGCCGCTATCGGAAACCGGAACTATTTCATGAACTAACTCCAATTGATATTCCGCTTCCTGCCTGCTTGACGAAGCGGGGCTTGATCCCGCAAGATCGGGATCAGTGAAGCGAATTTCTTCATCGAAATCACTCCATCCGTCGCCGTCTCGATCCGGGGGGAAATCCGTTTCGTCTTTGGGATTTGTTCCGCGGATTAATTCTTCGAGGTCTTCCCAGGCGTCGCCGTCGAAATCCCTCGTTTTGGAAAACAGGGGGAGATCGAATGAATCTTCGAGCAGATCGGGGATGAAATCTTGATCGGAGTCGCTGTTCGGCGGGATGTCCAATTCGTAGAGTTGCTCGATAATCGGGCTGACAGCCGATCCATTTTGGGCGTAAAACCGAATGGAGCGGTCGCGAGAAACGATGATTTGAGTTGACGTCAAGTACTCGAGCCAGGGGCCGTGATCGATGCTGTAATAAATATTCGATCCGGACTCGCTGTCGGGAAAAGCGATGAATGGGTGGTTATAAATTCCTGAGGGAGGCGATGCGTCGATGCGCAAATTTCTTGGCAGAACCGGGGCGCCGAACATAAATTGAGATTGGTAATCCGTTTGCTGGTTGACGGCGGCTTGATACAATGCCGGATCGTCTAAAAAACCGAGTCCGCTGAGCATCACGTCTGAAGAAGGCGCCAGGTTGTTTCCTTCTAAAATTTCCCGCGCAATTTGAATTTCACCCGCAACGATATCGGAGGCGCGAGTCGTCCAATCGGGAACAAAAAATGATCGATAGGGATAATAGCGCCCTTCCAGCAGATCGGAATTTTTATAGATGACGACGTTTTGATAGAGGTCAAGGGATTCTATGAACGCAGGCAAACTGAATTCGCCTGTTTTTTTTATGGAGCGATCTTCAACATGATAGAGAAGGAGCGAATCAACGGAGGCCGCTTGGGTTTGAGAATGACCGGATGTCAGAACAGAGAGCGGAGCGATGCCCGATTTAGAATTTGTCCATAATAAAAAATAACTTTTCCCATCCATCTTTACAAATACTGCATCTAAGATTGGCTGGCCCGCATTTTCCGAAGCCAAGGAAGCGAAGTTGTTTTTTTGATTGAGAAAGATAAAAAATTCCGTGCTGTTGGAATTAAACAAGACGGCGTCATCGAGGCCGTCGTGATCGATGTCGCCGAATCGTTTCTGGCTGAGTTTATCCAGAGTCAACTTGCTTTGGGTGTAAAGGCCCGCATCGGATGAAGTGAGGAGCGCTGCGGACGCTCCGCTTGACCATGCAATGAAGTCATCCCGATCGTCATTGTTGAAAACGCCTTTGACGATTCGATCGTATTGCGCGCCGTCGATTTGGGCGAGTTTTTTGGACTGCCAGAGTCCAATGGCGCCGCTGTCCGGAGGGGAATAAAAATAGACGTTCGTCCCGCCAAGACTTTTTTCCATATACACTAATTCGGAAGTTCCATCCCGATCGACGTCGCTCCAAAGTACATCCAGCACGGGATTGTTTGTAGGCAGCCGCATAGCGGTTTTGAGGCTCGGAGGATCCAGGGAGGCGGTTAGAACCGTTATATCCGAATTTCCCATGAATCCCAGCGCGGCTGCAGGGGTTTTGCCGCCAAGAATCTCCAATGCGAAGGGCTCGATCCCTATTCCCGATGCGAAGATCGAATGGGCCTGATTGTATTTATCGCCTGGAATCCACTCCACGGCGCCTTCTTGCGGATAGGTGATCAGGAGATCGGAATAACCGCCGCCTGCCATATCGCCGGCGGCGATTCGACCGACTTGCGCGCCATGCGTCGTAAACGAACTTACTTGCCTCCATCCTCCCGTCTTTTGAGCGAGGAGAATTTGCCCCATCCCTTGCTCATTGACAAGAACGAGATCGGAATCGAGGTCGCCGTTGAGATCGACGGAGGCGAGATAAGGTTGGGCGCACGCTATTCCCGTCTCAAGAAAGAGCATCATAAAAAATAAAAATAGAAAATGAGGCGAAGCGAATCTCTTCGAAATGAAATTCATTCTATCCATTCTATAAATCATCGATCCTTGACCTCCACAGAGTTGGAAGGACCGTATACTTTGCTGATTTCCAGGGTTCGGGAATCCAACTGTACGATCTTGTATTCATACTTGGCTTGGTAAATTAAATTCACGCGATCTAAATAGAAAACGCACGTCGTGTTTCCCATGGAAGAAGGCATTTCAGGAACCATCACGCCCATGGCGGAGACGAAAAACGGATCGGCGGGGGGGTCGCCTTCGCTTTTTTCTATATGTTCGATCAGGGGGCTGATTTGAACGTAGGGTTGATCGGGAATATCCACTCGCCGCCGGTACAGTAAAAACGGCGGTTCGATATCGAAAAGCAAATCGTTATCGACTGTGGTTTTCGTTAATATCCCGATGCAGACGACGGCCCCGTAATTGAATGGATCGCCGGCGGTCATAGCCCGGGCGCCGGGAGCAAGCCAACCGGCCAGCAAGGTCGATTCCGTCTCAGGAAGGGGGCGGACCGGCCAATCGGGATGATCGTGAGGTTCGGGAATCCGGGCCGACCATACAAATCGCAAATGATTATTGCTAACGGATTCCTCTCCATTTTCCGCCAGCGCTGCGGCGCGAATGAAATAAGTCGCTCCAATGTCGACCGGCATCTCTGAAAGATCGTCGACCGCCGAGAGTATCGTCGTGAACTCGCTGTTTCGATCGTTGAAGGCGTATTCGTCTCGCGTTAAGTGCACCGAACCCAAATTGACCGAGAAATCCTCTGTGGAGGCGAAATCGATTCGAAAACCGGCGACGCCCCGGTTTGCGGCGAACCATTTCAGACCGATGCGCGGGTGAAGGTCGTCGCCCTGGGGGACGGCGGCGACCATCGAAGGTATGATGCGGCTGACATTCAGACTTGCGAAGACGACTTGCGTGGGGATGTAATGGATCGGGCTCAGATTGTGGTTTTCATCAAAGTAGCGAAGTCCGTAGCAAACCCGCCCGCCTTGTTCGGGGTAATATTCGTCGGCAAGTTCCATCGAGGCCTCCCCTTCCTCGAAGCGCTGCTCCTTGACTCGAATAAATTTATCACAACCAGGACTTCGATATAGAACGACGCCGGCGGCGTCGCCGACTTGATTCACGACAAAGACGACGGGCGTGGGGAATCCATCTTCATCGAAGGGATCGTGCGTTGTTATATCGGTCGATCCCGGTTCGCATTGAATTTCTTTTTCGGCGGAAAGAATGAGATGAACGCGCAGGCTCTTTCCTTCCTGCAGCGAATTTTCAAATTCACCCAGCAGATTGACGCTGGGCGCCATTAATTCCCCGCATGGCATTTTTTGATTTTGACAATAGACGCGAATCAGATAGTAAATTCGCGTGTCAGCGTCCGGCTTGGGGAATTCATCGCGAAAGATCCAAGGATCTTTTCGATCCAGATAGCCGTTATAGATTGTTTCGGAGGTTCGAGTCGTAGGATGGCTCACGGAGAAGACTTCCCGGACGCGGTCGATCTCGATTCTGCAATCGCGAAAGTCTCGCGTGACGCCATGAACAACCATTTCAACGACGACGTCTCCGTAGATCGTGGCTCGAAGATCGCCGGCTTCTTCGATGCGATCCAATTCCAGCGCGCATTGAAATGAGGTCGTGCAGATCAAAACATCTCCGGGAGAATCGGGAGGCGTTGTATCGAAGATCACGCCGCGCACCGGCGGAGACATTCCCGATTCGTTTCCCCAGCCGTCGACGGCGGATGCGCAATACCAAAACGCCATGTTTTCGTGGGATTCCGGCAGAATGTCCGAATCGAGATAAAAGGGATTCCCCGAAGCGGTTTGGGGGACGAAGGAGACGAATCCTTCCGTCAATCCATCGATGGGAGGAAACGGATCCGTGAATCCAACATGGTCGTATCTTCGGAAGCGGTAGATTTTATATTCAACGGCGTCGTCTTCGTTGCGATCCCATTCCAACAGAATTCGTCTGCCTGACGGAGCATCGACGACGCGAGTATGCAGGCCCCGGGGAACGGCGGGAGAAAGTTTGTCGTAAACCATGGCGACGACCGGAAGGCTGGCTTCTCCCTCCTGCCCCAGCAGATCTATGGGGGCTGCCCAATACGTGTAGAGATCGCCCGGAATGAATGGATCTCCCTTGGGGCCGTCGGAGGTTATGTCCCGATTGTCATCGACAAATACGTAACGGTCTTCGGGCGAGTCGCCAAGCGCCTGATCGGAGGGCGGAAGAATCGGGAGAGTATTGATTTGTTCAATGACGCCCCGGCTTCGTAGAGATTGAAAATCTTCGCCGGACAAATCCCCGTCTCCTCGATACACATTGTATCCGAAAAAGGCGGTCCGCTGATCGCGCAAATCGCCGGAAAAATCCCAGAACAGGTGGATAACCCGATCGCCTTTTTCATCCGTCATTTCGACTTGCTCCGGTTGAGTCGGGGGCGCCAGTTTTGTCGGCTTCGTCGCATCCACGGTGATGCGTCCGAGGACAAATTCGGCGCCGCTGTTGTTCACGGCGCGGAGTTCGTAGGTATAGACGCCCGGATCGACCGCATCCAAATATCCCTGACCTTCGACGATGGCCGCGCCATAGTTGGAATTGATCAATAGATTCGCGCGGAATTTTTGCCGGCCGTCATACTCCGCTTCTTCAAGGATTTTCAGCAGTTCCTCCACGTAGGTCGCGTCGGAGATCGAGCAGTCGCACATTCGCGCCAAAGCGTCCTGAATGTGGGTTTTGGCCCTGTGGGCGCGGGGCTGCTCGAATATCGTGCGAATCAGAGGAGCGTTGCGCAGTTTATGCGTTACGCTGATCGGCTCGACGTCGCCGGGATCGCCTGGCCGGCCGGATTTTCGATAAATGATATATTCATCAACAGGGACGGCGGCGCCGAATGAATACCAGCGCAGAAAAACAGTGCGCTGGCCTTCCAGCAATTCGCCAGCGACGCCGACAAAGTAGAGTTGCGCTTTCTCGGATGCGATAAGCGCTTCCTGAGCCGTCAGGAGGAATAAAGCAAGATAAATCCCGATTCTCATATTCGTCTTATTCATTCGAGAGCCATTCATTTTGAGCCGCTCTTTCAATCTATCCATTCGACCATGAATTAGAATTTACAGTCGGCGTCGTAATCCACTTCCCAGTCGTCGTTTTTATAAACAAGGTCGAAATAGGCCACGCACGAGAAGCACCAATCGTCGTCGAGAACATCCTGGGGTTCTTTCCAGTCGCTTGGATCGCATAAGCCGATTCCGCCGCCGACCCATGCATTCCCTCTAAAGAAGTATTCGCCCGCATCCTTCCCGCCGATCAGCATCAACTGTCCCTTGATGTGTACGATGCAGATGAGTTGGCCGTAGGCGCCCGCGACCAATTTTCCGCCGTAAGTGGGGCCGTTATCGAAATACCACATGGCGACATCCGCGTAGGCGGCGATTTTGAACAAACAGTTCTGGCCGTATAAGGGAAAGTCGCCGGTAACGCGCAGAAAGATCCCCCGCATTTCTTCGATGCTTAACAACTCGGCGACGTCTTCATCCAATCTTCGCAAAGGCTCCAAATCGCAGCTGGTTCCAAAGAAAATGCCTCCCTCCAACCGATATTCTTGAAGTTTCACGCCGACATGCGCCCAAAAATAGTTTTCAACCTTGCCGATGGCGATTCCAAAAGAAGGATCGATGATTTCGGCCGACTCGAAGCCGATTTTGCCGTCGGTCTCGATCATGCCGCCCACATTGACGAGAGAGACGCTGTCGTCCGCGTCTTCTCGATTGAACATAAAAGAGATTTCGATGATTTTGGCGGTCAACTTTGACGTTCCAAAGTTGAGAGGGATATCGGTGACCCCAATCTTGCATTCGATGATTTCATCTTCGTCCAAGTCTTCAAAGCAGGTTTTTCCGGAATTGCTGACGAGGTATCGCGTATATTCAACGTAGGCGCCGAATTTTAATTCGTCGGGAATGTACATCGACAAGCTGGCTTCAATGCGCAATTTTTCCAGAATGCCGCCGCTGATGATGGCGCTGCCCTTCATCGAAGCGCCTTCGAAACCCATGGCGCCTTGAATGGCGCCCGATTCTCCCTCCGACTCTCCTTCGCTCATCATTTCCTGGACGGCCCGGCTGATGAAGAGTCCCGCCGTATCGACGATTTCCGCCGCCTTGTTCAGGAGTTGCTCTTTGACGGGATACAAATTCATGACGACTTTCTGGTTGAGTTTTTGATACATGGATGTATTGAACAGCATGGCAAGGATGAAATCGTTGATTTCATCCGGAGACAAATGGGCGAGCGAGGATGGCTCTGAGGAAGCGGTTGTGCGGAAGAAGGCGGTGAGTTGGGCTTTGGCGGCGTCTTCAAACGCGTCGATGTCTTCATCCTTGAAGAATTCATTGTAAAACAGGATGTAACTGGAGGGATCGGTTAGTTTCAAAGCGTCTCGCGCCACTTCGAGAGAGGGAGTAAGAAAGGCGTCGGCGTAGCGGCCGATTTCTCCGATCACATTGCGCATTTGGGTCAGTATGCGCTCAAGGCGTTCATCGTCGACGCGATAATTGGTTCTGAATTCGAGAAGCATCTCGATGATGTCCTGCACTCGTTCGGCGTTGTCTCCCCACTGTTCGGAGGCGCTTGCTATGATGTCGGTCGCGGTGGATAAATAATCGATGGTTTCGTTGATGTATTCGGCGGCGGGCATGTTATCATCGTTATGCAGTACGCTGTTGAAGTCGATCGAGCCGAATAATATGTCCATCCGGGCATTGAAGAACCGGCCGGTTTCGGGGCCTGCGATGAGGCCGTTAAAATAATCCGCGTATTGATCCCTCTCCAATCCAACCAAATCCTGCTGCGTCTCACTCATAAAACGTACGACGTGCGCGTCGATGGCTTCTTCGATGGGGGCTCGCAGTTCGGTGGATAAATCGCCGGTGAGGCGATTCGCCGCTTCTTCGATGGATTCGTTGATGGGGCCGTCGAACATTTCTCCGAGAAACGATCCCATATTGGTCAAACGCAAGCCGGATATGCCGACTATATCGAGGCCGAACGATATTTCGGTAGAAGCGCTGCCGCAATATTCCACGGCGGAGCGCATATCGATCAGGATCAGGTCTTGTTCGTAGGGTTCGCTGCAAGCGAAGCTTTTATCGGGTTTGTTATATCGCAGGCCGTAATCGAGATCGATGCATCCCGCAAAATCGTAACTGACTTGCACCGGCGTTTGATTGATATACTCGTATATTTTTTCAACCATCGAACCGGAAGAGAGACTGAGAGCGTCTGGAAATCCATCGCGGTCTGCGTCGGGATCGGCGTCCGACGTCGAAAACCAGGGATCTCCGCCCACGATGTCGCCGATGTCGCCGCGAACGAGAATATGGACTTTGGGAGGCGTGAAAAAATTGAGCGCAAAATCGCCGAGGACGTTATAAAATCCCGAAGGAATCAGGCTTCCATCCCATTTCGAAAGGTAGATTCGTTGAACAGTCATGTCGTAGCCGTCGTAGACCGTTAGCAGAGGCGAATCAATCCTCGATTCGCGAATCGTCCCGCAGGGGCGAAGATTGATTTGCATGATGGGTTCGTCTTCAAGGTCGGCAATCGGATTTTTGCTGGAAATCCACAGCGTACGGTTGTCGGGATCCGATTCCATTGGATCAAAAGCGAACGCCAGCAAGCGCATATCCGCCTGCCAATAAGCAAGAGTTCTCGTTTCTTCACGCGCATCGGCTGGAATGTCACCGCCTGTAAAATCTCCGCATTCGTCCAATACCATTCCTTCGAAAGGAATATCGATAGACGAGGGCCACGGGATCGTGATTTGGCCGTCGATGGTGGAGGACAATCCTTCCGAAAGGCAATCCAGATAGGCCTGGCCGAAGGAAGTCAAGGTTATCGCGTAGCCTGGTTGATCGGAGCCGGCGCATTCGGGATCGTCGTAAATGTCGAAGGTTTGATCGGCGCTTTCGGCGTCGACAACTCCCGATGCGCCTCCATGACGAACATACAATTTTGTATATTCGCTCGATGTGAAGCCGATGGTCTCATCATCGATTTGTGTTTGGAAGGAATTTCCCTCCATGGCTTCGGGCATCAGGTTCAATCCGGCAAAAAGACCTTCTCCGCTTTCAAACTGCGCGGATCCGTAGGAATGTAAATTCGGCGCCGTTCGTTCGCGCATCGATTGGAGAAATTCGGAAACGGCCGTACCGTTCTGCATGGAAGATACGGGCAGGACTATCCCCGGCTGATACCAGGCGGCCGCATCGATCGGCGTGAAATCGTAAGTGTTGAAATCGGGATCGATCGTATTATAAAGAACGCCGTCGGCGACAAGCGAAGCGTCTTGATAAAAAACGCCGTTCTCATGGAACGTCGCCCTGTGGTTCACCGAGCCGGAAGAACTGCACCCATCGTTCAGGACATCGATTTGGACTTCCACGCCGTCCGCTAGAGAGCCGGAA
>JAFGTC010000279.1 GCA_016934335.1 Candidatus Omnitrophota bacterium
TGCGGCTTGATTGGAAATTGAGTGCTGATGCCCATGCTGGAGAAATCGATGCCGAGTACTTTGACGCCGATCCCTACAACTATGGACAACGCGGCTAAATACACCAAGATCTTGGCTGCATTTTTCATCATGACAACCTCCCGGTAAGAATCATAAGACAAGACGTTGCTATCGTATAAAAAAAACATCGAAAAGTAAAGCAAAGTCGCCACAGTGATGATGAAGGGATTCGCTATCCTCAAAAAATCGGCGGCCCGACCTTGATTCCGGCTGGGCCGCCGCTTTGAGAATTGTTCGAATGCCGATCATGAGAATGACAATATCGCTGCTATCGCAATTATTGGAGCCGCGCATTTCTTCATGAAGCCGGTATTTCTATAAAAGAGACTTGTTATTGACTAATTTCATTTAACTTAGCCTGTTTCAGATCGCTGAAGCTCGAGGCTCGGGTCACGCTACAGGATGACGTCTTTGAGTTCCCAACCCTTGCGGAACGTGGGTTTAACATACTCGTTGGCTTTTTCATTGTTTGTGAAGCGCAGATTTTCGCCGTCCCAAAAGAGTTTTGCGTTCGGGAAGCGCCAGGATATGGCGCCGAGCAGCATCCATTCCGTGTACGGCCCTGCAATGCTGAAATTGGAGCACGCTGGCTGGCCGCTTTTGCAGGCTCGGATCCAGTCCTCGTAATGTCCGGGCGAACGCTCCAACACTTTTTCCGGGTTTTTATAATCCTTCATTTTCGATTTGGGAAGCATGTGGACGCTCTCTCCGCGGCCGCCGGTTCCCAAAATTCCTTTCGTCCCTATGAAGATTTCGTTGATTCCTTCCATATCCTCATCGGTTAGACCCTCCGGCCTTTTGAAATTTCCCGCCATATTGCCTTCATACCAATAAACGGTCACCGGCGGCATTTTTCCTGATGGGACATACTTGTTAGGACGTTCCGGGAATTCAAATTTGCATGAGTAATGGGGGTAGGTAACTGGATTTACTTCCTCTACGGCTGTGCACTGGACGCTGGTTGGGCTTCCGAGTTGCAGGGCCCAATTGGCGGGTCCCAGTTGATGGATGCCCCAGTCGCCGATCATTTGCGTGCCATACTCCAGAAATCCTCGCCAGTGAATGGGATGAATCTTGGAACTATATGTATGCTCCGCGGCTCGCCCCGTCCATAAATCCCAGTTCAGCGTTTCGGGGACTTCCTCAACAGCGGGCCATTCCGTGACGCCGCGTGAGAATCCCCCGCCGCTCATCGAATGGACCTCGATGATCTCGCCGAGAACGCCGCTCCATATGATTTCGCAGGCTGTCCGCGTCGCTTCGGAAGAGTATCCCTGGTTGCCCATCTGGGTCGGTACTTTGTACTTTTGCGCGGCCTTGGTCAGCAGGCGGGCTTCCCAGGCGCTTTGGGTAAGGGGCTTCTGGCAATATACGCCCAAACCTCGCTCCATCGCGCAAAGCGACGCTGAAGCGTGCATGTGGTCGGGAATGGTGACGGTTACCCCGTCAAGATTCTTATATTCCTTGTCCAGCATTTCTCGAAAATCTCTGTACAGTTTGGAAACGGAGTGTCGCTCCCCCGCGCGGTTCAGGAAATTTTCATCTACGTCGCAGAATGCATAGAGGTTTTCACTGCTGACGCTGTTGACGTCGTTGCCTCCCTGCATGCCGCCGACGCCGATGCTGCCGATGTTCAGTTTATCGCTCGGCGCCTGCTCTCCTGACTGCGCCAGAGTGCGCCTCGGCACAATGGAGAAAACGGCCAGCGACGACGCTGCGGCCATGAATTCTCGCCTGGTTGCCAATTGTTTTCCTTGTTTTTTCATGGTTGTCCTCTTTTTTTAGAACTGCGAATGTCATGATGCGGGCGGATGGAACCATTGACGCGTCGAAATGAATCCGGCGGTTTTTCATGATTTTCTCCGCGATCGTGACTCTGTTCGATTATAATACGAACTGGCTATAGGTAAATCAATGCGCTCTATATTCTTGTTCGATCATCAATATTGATTTCTTGCGGAAAACGCTGTCGCCGTTTCATTCCTGAAATCAGGTTCTTATTCTTCCACAACAATCTTCAAACGAGCCATGGCGGATACTCCATTGGCCGATTGGCGGCGAATGGTAACGATGTAAATGCCGGGTTTTTCATAGTGATGAGAAATCGTTGCATATTCGTTTTGGGAGCAGGTTTCCCCATGCGAACCGTCGCCGAAATCCCACGCTTCCTTTCCGCCCTGGACTTGGAAAGTGCGGACTTTCATGAACACAACATCGCCGGGCTTAATGCCTTCTGTCGGATAATAAGAAGGGTGAATGGAAGGCGGACGTTTTTCCTGCGTTTTCTCTTCTGACAATACATGAACGACAGCGAAATCGGCGTCGATTTGCCCGCGGTTGTCTTTGACCCAAAGAATTTCGGAATAAACGCCGGGTTTATCATAGACGCGCTTCACATTGCATCTCTTCGCGCCGCCTCCGTCATGAAAATTCCATTCATAAGAGAGAATGTCGCCGTTCTGACAAATTGAATTGGAGCCGTCCAACTCAACCGTTTCTCCGACTGCGACGTAATGATGAGGGCGGGCGACGGCCAAAAGAGCGTTGGGATGCTCATTCAAATACGCTTCTACGATGAAGGGATAGGCGTTGATAATTCCCTTTTCATCTCCTTCCATTCCATGCGCGCCGAAGTGCAGATGCGACCAGCCGCCTGACGCTCCTTCTTTGCCGAGTATGCCGATCCAGTCGCCTTTTTTGACTTTCACGCCCGGCTTTACGTGCGGGAGGATGGCGGAAAAATGGGAATAACGATAAAACCATCCGCGCTCGTCCCGAATGTAAACGACGTCGTAACGCGGCTGCACAGGTGAATTTTCGGATGTGATTCCTTCTACGTTCGATCCCGCAGAAGACACAACTTCTCCATCGGTCGCGGCGACTACTCGGGTTAAATGATCGTATCCGCCGAAGTCTAAAGCATAATGGTAGTAGATGTCCTTCCGATCCGGATCTTCGCCGCCGTCCACATAGCAGGGGTCGTTGGACATTTGCGTATCCGTGGCCAGCCATCGCTGCTTGAGCGGATAGACGAACGTACCGGGCGCCAGCAAGGGTTGATCGGGATCCCAAAAACGAAGTCGAACATCCGCATCAGGAGATAAATCCCAAATGGCGGGGCTGCTGGAATTGCTGAGGTATCCCTTGGTGACCGCCGCATCGACTTTCACGCCGTTCACGACTTTGGGCATGTTGTAGAGGGCGACGGATAGGGTTTCTTTGACGCCGTCCACATCGATGTCGACCTCGGCTCGGCGCACTGCGTTCCGAAAACGATCTCGAGATTCACGATATGCAAGAACCGTAATGGTTTTTTTTTCGCCTTCTTGGGTTTGATACACATAACTTTCGCCGGCGGCCAGATCGACGACGACCGGCTTGGCGTATGCTTGGATGAGCGGCTTTCCTAAAAGAAGGATGACAAGCATCATTATGATTTTGCAGATTGATTTCATCTTGATTCTCCTCTCGAATTCAATTCAGATTGTGCATACATCGATAGACTGTTTTTTGTCTATGTCCTTGCAGGATCGCATATTCTTTCAACAAGTAAAAGTCCGTTATAATCTCCCGTTTCTTATAGGCTTCTCTTTTATGGGATGGATTTTTCCACGAAAACGCCTGGCAATAAAACAAAAGGCGGATTTTCTCATCCATTTCGCGCAGGAAGAGAGGATTGGATGCACTGCTCCATTCCGTCCTCTTTTGATTAGTAGGCTTCGAGAAGCTCCGTGGGAACTTTCGATGAATTGGCGAGAATGTTCTCAAATTGGGTTGGATCGAAAAACGATTCGGGCTGCTGTTTGAGGTAGGAAAAGAAGATGTCGATAGACTCGCCGCTTTGCCTGTTTTTTTGCTGCAGTTGGACGGGAAGCAGGCTTCCGCGCAGCGCCCAAATTTGAATGGATTCCGGCGAATTATCGCGCCATAATTCGAAAATGCTGATATCATCCGAAACGCCTTCCACTTGAGTGGGCAGCGCGCGCAGTTCGGTCATGTTTCCCGTAAGTATTTGGATGACCGCTTCCAGCGAGAACGATTCGGCCGAATTGATCAGTTGAAGCACATGCATGGCGTCCTGATCGGGCTTTACGGCGGAGCGGGTTAGGATGTCGTAGGATTTATGGAAGCCTTTCTTGTCGGCGAATACAACCTGACTGCCGTAGCGAAGCCGGACCTTGCCGCCTTCTCCCATCCAAATTTCAAACTGAACCGCATTTTTGGATGTGATTTTTTTGGCATAGACTGTCGCATGAAAGAAAGGGATGGATTTAAACTGCTGAGTGACGTCAGCCCAGGTTGGATTGCCGCCTCCCAATAAAAACGAAGGAATGAATAAAAACAGAAAAATCGCCAAGCTCGCCGACCAGGCAAGATTCCAACCCGAAAACCACGTGGGCATTTTGGCGAAGAAGCGAATCCGATTTTTCGAGCGCAGATAAGGATGTTCGGGCAAGTTTCGACGAAACGTCTGCAGCGTTTTTTCCATGCGTTCATCGATCGGTTCTGGGATTGGATCGTTCATAATGGATTGAAGCATCCTTTTCATGGTTTCTTCGGTTGGATCGAGATTATCAGGCATCAGGAATAGGCCTCCCTCATAGAAATGTTTCGCTTCAAGAGAATCGAGCGAAGATTGGCGAGTCCTTTGGATACGTGAGAGCGAGCCGTTTCTTCCGTACAGCCCAGCGCATCGCTGATGACCGAGTAGGATTCGTTTTCGAAGAGACGCAAAAAGACGGCCTGGGCTTGCTTCAATGACATGGAGGCGATGGCGTGTTGAACGATGGCTATAATCTCGTTGGAGTATCCGGGGCGGAATGGAGAGGGGGCGTCGGCCGCAATTTCAGGAATCAGAGGCATTTCATGGCCGGATTGTCGCGAGCGAGTGCGAAGTAGATCGTGGGCGGATGAGACGCAGATGCTGAGAATATAGGCCTGGGGATTGGGGTGATTCATGATGCGGTCGAGATAATTCCAGATTTTGAAGAGCGCATTTTGAAAGGCGTCCGCGGCGTCGTCAGGATCTTTCACGATTCGATAAATGCAAACTTTCATGCGATCCTTGATCGGTTCGATATAGTCCAGATAAATCGCCTCCGCCGCATCCACAAATTCTCTCCTATGCAAAAGCCCGTTCGGAGGGGGCTCCGAACGGGCTTAAAATTCCTTTACGGTTTTACTTTACATAATTGCCGACTACCGCCATGCCGCCGAGCGGTTGGCAGGCGCTCATTGCTTTTTTCAGGCTTTGGGGATAGTAGTCTGGATAAAGTTCCTGAGCCGTATTATCTCCCAGATAGAGCCCTTTTTCCACTTCGCCTTCTTTGTCATAGTTCTTGTGGAAAATTTCTGCATAAAACAGTTTTCCATGCAGAATTCGCCCGGCGAGGATGAACAATGAGGGATTCTGCGGATTGTCATCCAGGAAAGCGATAACGACTTTCCGCGCTCCATCCATTTCAGTTTCATAGTAGAAGCGCTTAATCATAAATTCCGCATCCTCCGTCGCGGCTTTACCGGTCACCCACCCGTCGGTATCGACTTTGATGGTTATTTCAAGATCTACAAGTTCCACATCGCCTTCCATCATGACGACGGCTTGTCCCTCGCCGCTCCAAGTCAGAGGAAGATCGACGTCCTGCGCGGATGCGACGCCCGGCGCCAGGAATGCCAGAACCGCCATACTACAGAAAACCAATAAGAATCGAACCTTTTTCATGCTTAGACCTCCGTCCTGTTTTTGAATTTCTCTTTTTAGACGCTGGTGATTTCAAAAGTGTGTAAAAGCAACATACTTTTTACAAAAAAAAACGAGACGCGGCAAGAGCGCATCATGGTTTTTACATTTCGCTGTCGTAAGGTATAGAGTGATTTCGGTTTATTTGGCTTCCTGATGGATGAGAAGATCGTTGACGCTTTTCAGGGCGGATTGGGGAGTGATGAGGCGAAGACATTCATAATGGCCGTATCGGCAAGTCCGATCGAAGCAGGGGGAGCAGTCTACATTTTCATAGAGCACCCGGCTGTGCGATCCAAGAGGGCCGGTTTTTACGGGATCGGTGGATCCGAACAAAGCGACGACTGGCGTTTTGACGGCCGTGGCGGCGTGCATGACGCCGGAATCGTTGGCGATGACTATGCGGCATTGCTGGAGAAGGGCCAGAAGTTGGCGGAGGGTTGTCTTCCCCGACAAATCCAACACGCCTTTACCCGCCATTTGTTTTACTTCGCGGACCAATTTCATTTCATTTTTAGCGCCAAACAGCAGGATGCGAGCGTCCAGGGTTTTCACGCAATTTCGGGCTAATTCGGCGAAATATTCCGCCGGCCAGCATTTGGCGGGGCCATATGCGGCGCCGATGGCCATGCCAATGCGAATTTTTCCGAGAAATTCTTCTTGTTCTAGAACCTGACGGGCTTTTTCGCGTTCTTCGGGGGATACGCGAATTTTTGGCGGCGGAAGCGCCTCGGGATCGCGAGTCAAAAGATAGGCGTATTGCTGTGCTTGGTGAGAAAGGATGGGAATTGGATCAACGGGTTCAGACAGCAGCCGCGATCGCCAGTGTCCCCGGTAGCCGATTCGCTCCGGGATGCGGCCGATGTAGAACATCAAAGCCGATGAAAATGAATTCGTCAGCAGGTATCCGGCGTCGAAAAACTGATTGTGAAGCATGCCGCCCATGCGTGCCAGCCCCAGCAAGCCTGCATCTTTTTGTTCGCGATCATAGGGGAAAAGATTATAGGGATTGTACGACGAGGAAAATACCGTCAATATGCCCGGCGTCCCAAGCAGCGTTATGATGTCGTTGGGATTGCGCTGGTGGTATAAATCGATCGCCCCTGTGGCCATGATGGCGTCGCCCAGCCAATTGGGCGCCCGGATTAAAATTCGTCTTGACATGATTTATTTAAATTATCTTTCAGAGGGAGGCGAATGCCGCATCCTTCATTCCTCAGCCGCTGCATAAAGCCGCCGGCGGTGCAAAGCGTTTAATTGGGCGGGATGATAACGCGCAATGCTTCGCTTTTTTCCCCAAGTTGTAAACCCTCGCCTGCGGCCTGCACTTCAATTGCGATGACTTCGTCATGTCCCATAGGGATCAGTTTTTCAGTAAATGTTGTTTGACCGCCGGTGAAAAAATCCAAATTTCGTTCGCGCTTCTCATAATGAACAGTAATGTAGTAGTCTATCGCTCCCGGAACGGCCGAGAAAGTGAGACGGGCGTAGTAGGATTCCGCGAGTCCCAATTTCGGATCGGTCTGTCCTAGTTGCAATTCGTAGGGAGTGATTAATTCAACGGAATTGTATTCCTGTGGAATCCCGTTGACAATGACGGGGATGTCGGCGGATATCCACGTCGGGGGCGCCAAATTTCGTTCGCGCTTAGCATAGTACGATTGAAATAACAATAAATCGTTCCGGTCAATTCTTTCGTCCGTCTGCAGATCGGCGAGCGAATTGAAACTGACATGCCCCTTGTATGTGTTATACGTTTTCGCAAATACGGCGGCGTCCAAAGCGCTGATCTCATCATCCCCTGAAATATCCGCCGTCTGGGGGACCGGCGTGGGAGTCGCCTGCGCCTGGCGGAATAGGACTATCTCGAACTGACCGCTGACGATATCGCTCGATCCTACGCCGTCCAGTCGAGCCTGAAGATACACTGAATACAACCCGGTCAGGGTGATGATGCTTTTGAAGGGTTTGTACGATGTCGAGGCGATTCCCTTGGATTCGATCTTATAACCGTCGGGGCGGATGATTAAAATATCGTAGACAAAACCTCCGGCTTGGGGATACGCCGGCGCCGACCATTGAATTTCAAAAGTAGGCGTTTCTGATATAGTCACTTGAGCATGAGGCGAATAGTTAAGGCTGCGCGGTTTTCCGATCGGCGATACAGGCGCGGGAGGATCGCCGGGTTTTCCAAAGCGGTCATGAAACACAAGCAGGTCATTTTGATTAATGATCGAATCTTGATTCAAATCTCCGGCCGGCATCGATCCGTCGGTTTTCATCCAAAAAGACGACAGAATGAACATATCTTGATGATCGACGAAGGCCGATCCGTCGATATCGCCCGAAGGCGTGGGTTGCGCCAACGGCGTCGGCGTCGGAATGAGAGACACATCCGAAATGATCTGGAAGACGGCGCCATCCGAAAAAAGAGTGGGATTATTGCTTGCATCCAATACCGCGATGGTCCAAGTGTAGGTTTGACCTTCCTTAAACCAAAACGAGTATTGTTCGAATATTTGCGTATAGGTCGTCGTTTCGACATCGACTTTGAAATTGGGAGGAATGTCTCCTCCGATGATGTACAAACGAAACTTTTGAGCGCCCTCGGGCGCCTGCCATTCGAAGCCGTGCTCAATCAAGTCTTGCAGAAGCACGCTGTCTCCGGGCGCCGGGTAAACATGTAGAATCTCCTGGGCCGACGCGCTGGACGCGGCCAGAATCAAGCAGCAAAAAATTCCAAAAATGCAGCGATGAGAGGTTCTTGTGTGTTTCATTCTTTACCCCTGAGGTCTTTTGTGTTTTTTTTGAGAAATTTTCTGTTCAACAGTTCCTTTAAGCGGCATCCCGGAATAAAGACGGGAAATGTGCTGGAAGAAATGTCGATGGGTTCTCCCGTTCGAGGATTGCGCCCTTTCCGGGCGCTGCGATGCTGCGTGCGAAACGCTCCAAAGTCGGGAATATTCACCGGCCCCCGCTTCACTCCCTTGATAATCTCCGCCAGCATGGCGTTGAGCGCTTCACGCGCTTTATCCAGAGAAAGGCCGGTTTTTCGGGCGACTGAATCGATTAAATCCGATTTGCGCAAAACCGTTTTTTTGTCCATAAGCAGCTCCATAAGCCATCAAGGCGATCTTCATCTCATGGCGTTAATTCGAGCGAATCGATCATGGCCTCGAAGGCGGGCTTCCAATGCTCCAAGGTTTCTGACGGGCCTGTCAATTTGAAATGCCAAGGACCTTGTTCCGGTCCTTCCACAACGGCGGCCAGCATGCGGTAGCCGGTTTTCGACTCGCCGGCGCCGCCCATCATAGCCGTAACGGCCAGCGTGCCGGTTACATCCAATGTTTGGATCGCAAACGCCCCGACTTGCTTCTTGACGATCTGGGGATCGCCGACTCGATCGTTCAGCTGATTAATCCATCGCTGGATGTTGGCCGTCGCCGATCCGCCGATGCCTTGAAAAATCGCCAATTCCCCATCGCCGTCTGCTCCTTCAGGGGCGGGAAGACGAAACTGCGCCGCCCGCATGGAACTCTGGGGCTTCTCCGAGATCCAGGAGGGATCGATTTTGAATTGTAAAAAAGCGGCTTTTGCGACATTGCCGGCGACAATCGCTTCCGGCGCCGGCCCCGGCGACAAAGCCGTCATGCCGCCGCCTGTCATGGAATTCATGCCCGATCCGCCGATGGGCGGATGATCGGCCGGCAAGTCCTGCGCCGCAGCCTGAGCGGAAGTCGGCGCCTCCGAGGAGGGCGATTTATCCACGAGTTCACCCTGATTATTAGAGCAGGAGAGAATCAGGGATCCTACAATCACGATTCGAACTATCGGTTTCATGAAAGACATCAATTGACCTATCAATCCTTTCACCGTCAATTGGGAGCGGTCGTCCAAGATTCTTTTCATCTGCATGCGTTCCCTTGCAGAAATTCAGGAACTAAGATGCAAGAAACCGAGTTGTCTCCGAATATTCGCCGTAAAACGCGTCATGTCGCCAATGTGTCAAAACCACCCTTTGAGACGGACGTGTTTCTTCTTACTATTAGTGATTCTACGAAAGCATTCAACCCTAGTCCAGGAGTATGAAAGAGAACGATGACGAATCTGATTCTTTTATCCGGGCCGTCCTGTGTGGGGAAAACTACTCTTTATCATATGTTTTGCCGTCTTTATACCGAAAAAGCGGAGAACATGGAGAAGGTTATTCTTTATAACGATCGCATGCAAAGACCGGGAGAAGTGGAGGGCGTCGATTATTTTTTTCGTTCTCGGGAAGAGGTGGAAGATTTAAGCAGGCAGGACGGCTATCTCGGCATTCCTGTTCGTAAGGATTTGCATGCGCTTGAATTGGACGGCATTCAGCGAATTCTGAACGGCGGCCGCCATGCATTTTATGAGGGGGCGACATATGTGGTTTCAGCATTGCTGCGGCAAAAGATTGCTGAACGCATTCCAACAAAAACGATTTTCATGAGTCCATTGAGCCGGGATGAAATTCTTTTTCTCCGCGATCCGGCCCGGCATGTCAGCCTCCCCGCCATGATGACGGATATCATGCGGAAAAAACAGTTGCGACGGAAGCATAAACAAATGGATTGGCTTTCCGCGCCCGATTTGGAGGATATTGAGATTCGCTGCCGGGCGGTTTACGCAGAGATGCTCGAAGCGCATAATTATGAATACGTTATCGTTAATCATGACGGCGAGGACAGCGAAAATTGGACGGCTTTTCCTTATCCGGTCGGCGACGCCTTGCAATCGGTGTGGGATTTTGTTTCAATCCTGGATGAGCTTCCCCGTCATCGCGTGGAAAAATGGGAGAAGGATCTGCTCCCCATGCCATAAAAGGGATTCTTGACAGGAAAAATTCTCGTTTTCTTCTCATCCTGGCGCATTGGAATCATTCTGGTATGTCATGATCTAAAAAAAATTGAATTTCTTAAAACTCTAATGGAGCATCCACGTTTCATGATGTGTGATGCAAGTACAAGCCATGCCAACACTGTCGGATGAACAGAAATCGCTATCCGCCCTCTGCGATGAGGATTTGATGCATCGCTATGGGGAGGGGGAGATGGATGCGTTTGAAGAGTTATTTCAGCGCCATAAATCATCGGTTTATGCATTTATTTACCATTTCACGCATGGAGTGGGGGCGATCGAGGACCTTTTTCAGACCGTGTTTTTACGCGTTGTCCGATACCGGAAAAGATATAAAGCCAAAGCCAAGTTTACTACTTGGCTGTTTACCATCACCCGATCTGTATGCATCGACGCTATACGAAAACAGAAGACGGCCGACGTGATTCAACTGTTTCCCCAAAGCCATAACGATAATGATCCGCTCGATGCGGCGAATTTTCCCGGACGCGGACCGTCTCCATTGGATGCCACATATGAAAGCGAATTGCAGGAAGCGATAGACGAGATCATCGCTTCCTTATCCCCCGAGCAGCGAGAGGTGCTTTTATTGCGCGAAAAAACCGATCTGACGTTCGACGAAATCGGCGAGATCATCGATTGTTCCGCAAACACGGCGAAAAGCCGTATGCATTACGCCCTGCTTGCTCTCCGCAAAGGATTGAGAGAGAGAGGTTTCGAAGAGCCATGAGATGCGAAGCCGCACGCCGCCTGATGATGGACCGGCTGTATGAGACGCTGCCGCCGGAGAAAAGCCGGCAGCTGGATGCGCATATCGAGGATTGTCCGGACTGCGCCGCCGAGTGGAAAGACGTGAAATCCGCCCATGCTTTCATGAAATTCCTACCCGAGCAGGCTGTGCCGGCGCATCTGCAGCAGGCTGTGCTTCAACAAAGCGAAATGGAAGCGCTGCCGCCGGAAAGCGAACCGTTTTGGCAGAATTGGCGAAAATGGAGCGCGGCCGCCGTGTTTATCCTGATTGTCGGCGTCTCTTATTCGTTGTGGGATTCCGGCCCGCAGAATCTCTCTTCCATCGCCGCCGGCGGAAATCCCGATCTCAATAAGACCATCGCGAAATTGAACGGATCGCTTCATCCGGCGGAAGAAAACGAACCGGCCGAAGCGGACGGCGGCCGGGAGCGCAAGGAGCATAAAGATACTGAACCGGCGCAGATTAAACCGTCTACACAATATGCAGTGATCGGCCCTCTAGATTCAAAATCGCAGAATGCAGAGGAATTATTCCAAACCGGACTGCGTCTTTATAACAAAGCCTTCACGAAAACCGGTGAAGATCGTAAAGCCATGCTGCGCAGCGCCGTCTTGATGTTGAATGATCTGGAGACGCTTTATCCTTCCGAAAAAGAATGGATTGCGATGGGAATGATCCTCAAGGCGGATTCGCATCGCGCAATGGATGAACCGGAAAAATCGATCGAAGCATACAGAAAGATGATCGAGCGCTTCTCCGATATGCCGTTGTATTGCCGGCAGGCGCGCGCTTCGATGATTAAAGTGATGCTGGATCGGGATAGTCGGATCGAGGAAATCGATCAGCAACTGACGCAGTTTCAGACGCTTGCGCCGCCGCCCGCCGAATTCGCGCAGTTGGCTCTTGCTTTTTCTGAGAAAATATCGGATTGCAGCCCCGAGCAGGCGCTTGTTTGGTATCAGCGCGTTCAAAACAGTCTGCCCGAACGCCACCCCATCCGCAATAAAGCGATAAACGAGTCGGCGGCTGTCGAACAGAAGATTCGCGACCGTTATTACATTGAAGATTGGAAGGTGATCGGACCGTTTCCTCAGGAGATGCTGCCCGAAATCGACTCGATTCCCAATCAGGATATTTTCACTTCGCTTATTCGCCAGGCGGAGCGATTTGACTATGAACTAGTCAACTTAGTGCAGAGAAAGCCCAAAGACGATCCGGTAATTGACTTGAAGGATCTTCTCCAACAATCGCCTGCTGAATCCAGCGCCTTTGCGCAGACGTATGTTTATAGTCCCAAAGAGCAGTGGGTGCGTTTGCTGATCGGATTTACAGACGGGCTGCGCGTCTGGTTGAACAACGATCCCGTCGCCAGCCGCATCGAAAGGTACAATTTCAGTCGCGACTCTTTGTCGCTTCGATGCCAGTTCCAAGAAGGTTGGAATTCGCTTTTCGTGAAAAGTTATCATATTCGCAATCAGCGCGAATGGAAATTCAGCATTCTTATTACAGACAATTCGGGGCGCATTATTCCGGATTTAAAGTACAACGCATTATTGGAGCCAGCCGCCGATTCCAACTGAATCGGTGCGATGATCCCGCGCGAGGCGCCATCATGAAAACAAGACATTTCCTTTTTACTTTCTTATTATTCGCTCCTTTCTTTGCCGCCGCCGACATCCAATTGGATAAATCGGCTGTTCAAATCGAACGGAGCGGCGACTTGATCTTCGTCACGCTGCCCTTTGAGTGCGATGCCACCGGGCCGGTGGTCGATGACATGACGGTCACGCTGCTGGACGAGAATTATCAAGCCTTGGCCCAGTTGCAAAAAAAAGTGTTCTTGTTGGGAGGCCGGCATGAAGAAACGGTCGCTCTGCCGGCCGCCGCGAATGCGCCGGATATGGAGCGATGCCGCGTGCGCGTGGACTTTTTGGGGAATACGTGGCTGAAGCAATTCTCGCCCGAAATCGCAGGGCACGAGATTCATCTGATCGGGCAGATGCGCTGGATCGCGGGCAGCGAAGCGGCCGTGCGGATCATCGTAACGCGCAGCGACAATGCGGCGCCGGTGGAAAAAGCGTTGATCCAAACCAAAATCTTTTCCGACGCGATCCATGAAGCGTTTACGGATGCGGATGGCATCGCCCAAATGACCTTTGATGTTCCAGACAAAATCTCCGGCAGTCAAAATTTGCAGATTACGGTAAAATCACCCCATGGGGAGAGCACGCTCATTTCTGCGATTGACGTCGTTCCCGGTACCAAAATATTTCTCTCAACCGACAAGCCCGTTTATCAGCCGAATCAAGTGATTCACATCCGCGCTCTGGCCGCGCATAAGAGCTCAGGCGAACCTTTGCCGGAGCGCAGCGTGCAGTTGGAAATTTTTGATGGGAAAGGAAATAAGGTCTTTAAAAAAGAGGAGACGACATCCGAATTCGGCATCGTCTCCGCCGATTTTCAATTAGCCGACGAAGTGAACCAGGGCGAATACAGGATTCAAGCGGTTTTGCAGGATGAAATCAGCGAAAAGACCGTCCAGGTATATGAATACGTGCTTCCCAAGTTTCGCGTCAACATCAAGACCGACGAGAAATATTATGCGCCCGGCGATGAAGTGACAGGTTCGGTGGAGGCGCGTTATTTCTTCGGAAAGCCGGCGGCGGAGGCCAAGGTGAAGATCACGGCGAATTGCTTTGATGTGGGCTTCAATGAATTCGCCAAAACGGAAGTGGTCGCCGATGAAGAAGGCAGGGCGGAGTACGCTTTCACGATTCCCGATCGGTTGGTCGGACAGCCGCAGTTCAAAGGCAGCACAATCGTGCAGATGGATGTGCGCGTTTCCGATGCCGCCGGGCATGAAGAGCAGAAATATCACACTTTTCATGTAGCCGTCGATCCTCTGCAGATCGAAGCGATTCCCGAAAGCGGGCGATTGATACCCGGCGTGGAGAATGAGATCTTTCTGGTTGCGTCCACGCCGGACGGCGGCGCGGTCCAGCCGCAATTGACAGTTCGGTCGAAATATTTAGAGAAGCCGCTGGCGGTTCAGTGCGACGAAAACGGCATCGCTTCCATCCGGTTGACGCCGCAACAACTCGAGGAGACCGGCGCCAATCTCACCGTGCAAAATGTGGCCTTGCCTCAGCCCGATTTGCCGCCGCTGTACATCTCGGCGGAATTTAATGGAAAAAATATTGACGTCGCCAAAGATCTCAGTCTTGAATCGGGCGAAGCCCAACTCTTGCTGAGAGTGAATCAAGGCGTCTACCGGGTCGGAGACGTAATGGAAATAACCGCTCTGTCGGCGGCCGCGCCAAGCGAGTCGGTTTTTCTGGATATCATCAAGAACGGGCAGACGATCCTAACCAGGACGATGCGTTTGAAAGACGGCAGGAGTTCTCTATCATTGCCGATCGACAATCAACTGGCCGGCAGCCTGACGCTCAATGGATATATCATCGGCTCAGGAGGAACGATGGTGCGCGACGCGCGCCAGGTCGTCGCGCTGCGCAATGACGATCTGCGCATCGAAATCGCCGCCGATCAGGAGCAGTACGAACCGGGCCGGCCCGCTCAATTAAAGATCGCCGTGACAAACGGGCGGGGCGAGCCGGTGCGAGCGGCCTTGGGCATGCACATCGTCGATGAAAGCGTTTACAGCCTCACCGAGAAAGAGCCGGGGCTGGCCAAAGTGTTCTTCGCCATCGAACGGGAACTTTTAGAGCCGAAAGTGGAAATCCACGGCTTCCAATTGGATAAGGTGGTGCGCTTGTCGGCGGATGATTATCGAAAAAACGCCGATCTATCCAAGGCTCTGCTGGCCAAACTGGACGCTTTTTCGGAATATGGGCTCCAGATCGACACGGCGCGGGAAAAAGAAGAACAGGCGAATCGAGATCTGAATCAGATTCGCGGCTTCACCCAGTGGCAGATGCTTCCCGCCGTCTTCCAACCCTTGGATGTGGCGGAGGCGATGCTGTTTCTTCAGCAGAAGCCGGATGTCGTTCCCAATACTGATCCATGGGGCCGATCGTACAAATTCCTCATAGATCAAGAAGAAGACGATTCCGAAAAAGAGAACATCTTCCTCGTCAGCAACGGCCGCGACGGCGTCCTCGGGACGCAGGATGATATTCGACTGAAAAATTACAACAGCCCTGTGGTCATCATGCAGGCCTCTTTCGCCCTCAATGATCAAAAGAGGATCGATCAAGTTCAAAGTCAAAATGGGTCTGACATGGTTGGGGCGGATAGTCAGTCGGTGGAATTCGATACGACGTTCAGAGGCCGTGATGCAAACCAAGAGGGATTTCATTTCTATTTCTTCGCCCAACAGCCCATGGATAATTTGAAAGTGGGCGGTTTGAGTCAATTTGTCAAAACGGCGGCGGGAGCGGTCGGTGGAATCGTCGAAGAAGCGCCGCTTCTTCGAGATGGATTGATGAGAAGAGGGGGCATGGGAATGGGGGGGATGGGAATGGCGAAAGGAGTTGACGGCGTCCAGAATGGGGAATGGGGTATGGCGGTCGCCTCGGCGCCGCCTGCGCCGGATGAAGGCGGTGGTCGAGCGTTGGGCGTCGAATTCGAAATGCAGGACGCCTCCGGACTTCAAGAGCATAATCTCTGGTTCAAAGAGGACGCCGTCGCGCTTCGTGAAAAAAGCGACGTTGCATTGGGTGATTTTGCCGAAAAAAAAGAAGCCTTTCCCAATGTTCATGTTGATTTTTACCGATACGGCGACGACCTGAGTAAGAGGAATGAGATACGTTCCAGAAGTCTGCTGACCGATGAAGAACTTCAGGATGTTGATCTGGATGTCGTCGAGCAGTTAAAGAGTTTGGGATATGCCGCCGGCGATGATTTTACATCGGGCGCTCCGCTCGTCGCGGGCGGGCGGGTTGATTTGAATCAGCTGCAGCAGTGGATGGAAAAATTCAACGCAGAGGAAGATTTGTTCCAGGAAGAACGTGAACAGATCGCAATGCTGATCAACAAAATACGCGACCTGTCTTCGGATGAAAAAGAGGAGATCGTCAAAAGCCAGAAATCGGTTCGAGTGCGCCGCTATTTCCCGGAAACTTTATTCTATACGCCGGAGACAATCACCGACGACAACGGCTTTTTGGCGTTGAATCTTCCCATGGCCGATTCGATCACGACCTGGCGCATGTCGGCCATGGCCAATGCAAAGAACGGAGCGTTGGGCGACGCCACCGCCGCATTGAAAGTGTTCAAGCCCTTTTTTATCGATCTCGATCTGCCTGTGGCTTTGATTCAGCACGATGAAGTCACGATTCCCGTGGCGGTTTATAATTATCTGCCGAAGACGCAGGCGGTGAAAATCGACCTGGCGCGCGAGCCGTGGTTCAAATTGCTCGAGGGCGATTATCAGCGCACGATTACTATCGCCGCCGACGAAGTGACTTCCGTGACCTATCGGATCCGCGCCGATCAACTGGGACGGCAGCCGATTACGGTCTATGCCTGGGGCTCCGAAGATAACGACGCCATCGGCAAGACGATTGAAGTGCGTCCCAACGGCGCGCCGCAATTCATTACGCGCAACGGCCGCTTGAGCGGGTCAGTGAAAGAAACGGCGGCGTTTCCCGCCAACCGCGTGGAAGGCGCCGATAAACTGTTCGTGAAAATATATCCGGGCATTTTCAGCCAGGTCGTCGAGGGAATGGACGCCATTCTGCAGATGCCGTATGGCTGCTTTGAACAAACCAGTTCGACCACCTATCCCAATGTTTTGGCCCTGCAATACATGAAACAGACCGGCAAAATCACTCCCGCCGTCGAGATGAAGGCGCGCGAATATATCAACCTGGGATACCAGCGCCTGCTGACCTTCGAAATCGATGGCGGCGGATTTCAGGTGTTCGGCAATCCGCCGGCGACGCGCATTCTGTCCGCCTATGGCTTGCTTGAATTCACCGATATGAGCCAGGTGCATCCCGTCGACGCCAATGTAATCGAACGGACGAAGCGCTGGCTCATGGGCCAGATGATGGAAGATGGAAGTTGGGCGCCGGACGAGCACTATGCGCACGCCGAGATGTGGAAATCGATTCAGGATAACAAGGTTTTGGCGACCGCTTACACGGCTATGGCTCTCGCGCAGACCGGCATGAAAGATCAATTGTCGCGCACCCGAGATTACCTCGTTGCGCACGCCGACGAAGCCGAAGACGCTTATACGCTGGCGATTTTATGCAACTCGCTGCTGGCCATGGATCCCGCCAATCCCGCAACGAAGCGCTGCGTGAATCGCCTGGTGGACTTAGGCGTCATTGACGGCGATCAAATGTATTGGAAGGCGGAAGCCAGCATGAGCTTCGCCCGCGGTCCTCATGCTTGGGTGGAAGCGACCGCCTGGGCCGCTCTGGCTTTGATCGAAGACGGCCGCTTCCCGCAAGAAATCGGTAAAATTCTGAATTGGATCATCGATCAAAAAGATCCCAGCGGCGCCTGGGGAACTACCCATGGCACTGTTCTCGCTCTGAAAGCGTTGATCAACGCTTTGGGGAAGCAGACCCAGCAATGCGACGCCGTGGTTTTAGTGCACGTCAACGGCGAAGAAGCGGCTCGTCTGGAAATTACGCCGGAAACCAGCGATATCTTCCGGCAGCTGGATCTCACGGAATTCGCCGGGCAGGATGTTAACCAGGTGGAAATCGATTTTGAAGGCGAGGGCAGTCTGCTTTATCAAGTCGTCGGCAAATATTTCGTCCCATGGAAAATCGATGAAAAAGCCGCGTCTCAGCCGTTTAAGATTACTGTGGAATACGACCGTTCGCAGCTGCGCAGAAACGATACGGTGACTTGTCAGATCAAAGCGGCAAACACGCGCCCGTTTCGAGTGGAGATGGTGATGATCGACATCGGCGTCCCGCCGGGCTTCCGGGTTGAACAGCCCGCCATGGACGAATATGTCGAAAATGGAGTCATCGCGAAATATTCCTTGACTCCGCGGCAGCTGATCATTTATGTGGAATCGATGGAGGCGGGACAAACCATCCAATTGGATGCGCCCATGAAGGCCACCCTGCCCATGGTCGCCAAAGCCCCCGAATCGACTATGTATGAATATTATAATCCCGAACAAAA
>JAFGTC010000280.1 GCA_016934335.1 Candidatus Omnitrophota bacterium
CGCCATCGACTTCATATCCTGGATGGTCTGGATGCTGGGCATCGGCTTGTGCCCGCGCGCCGAGGCCAGCAGCGAGACATAATATCCCACGCTTTGGTAGCGATACGATTTGCAGAGATTGAAGATTTTCGCGTCGCGAAGATCGCTGTAGGCGGTCTCCGTTAAATAGGAGCGCGCCGATATCATTTTAATGTTGGGAATGTTGAGCGGCCACTTTTGGGGATTGTCAACGACGATAAGCGTTGTCATTGTTCTTCCTCTACTTGAAGGGAGGCGGTGTCAGGATTATCAAATTCGCGTCATACGTCAGTACGCCGAGAAGAATCGATGCGATTAAGCGGTTTTGAGACACTTCGTAATATTGCTTCTTATTGATGGGATTGGGATACAGCGGATCGGCGACCAGCATCCTTCGGGATTCTCTGTCATATCCGCACAATACGACGAAATGACCGGAGGGATCGCCCCCCACATCGTCATATTCCATCCTGGCGTTGACGGCGCGCTCTCTCGGAGTTCGGTACAGGTAAGTTGCGCTCAACCCCGTCAAAATGGGAATATCCCGCTTCAAATATTTTTGTATCAATCGGCCGGTCAGATCTTCAAAACGAATTTCCCCGCCCAATTCGACAAATTGAAGGTAACTCTTCGTGGCGAATCGCAGTTTGTTCTTTTGGATATGGTCCAGCCGGGCCTGCAGTTTTTTCCGGAGCGAAATCGATTTCGACTCGAACCAGGTTGGATCGAATACGCGCATGTTGTATGTATATATCAGCGCCTTGTATCCTCGCCGCAAGGCGTGACACGCCAGCAATACGCCTAACGTGCCTCCTTCCTTCAATTGAGGAACCTGCCGTATCAAATCCGGCAGCGCCATCTGGTCTCCGTAGTAATTATAAACGGCGTGAAGGCATGTGGGGCCGCACGTGAAATCGTCGGGTTGAGGGAGAATATCGAAATAAAGTTTGGTTTCCATCTCGCGCCGGTGAGACGAATGCGTCCTTATCGCATGCCGGCTTTCTAGAAAATTATTATATTATCCTTTTTCGAAAAAGAAGACGTTGAACCTTATTTCTTCCAAAATATTTTTTTAGGATGACTCTCTCACGCTTTCTTCCTTCTCAACCGTTGAGAACGTTGACGCCTTCCTGCATCTCCTCCATAGGACGACGCCTCCGATGACGATCATGAGAAGCGGAATCGCAAAGAAGAGCAGGAGCCCTTGCTGCTCGGCGGCCGCCTGCAAAATCAGAAAGTCCGGCCCATGAGCGATCATCCATTGCCAGTGCAGCGCCGGGCTGGAAAATTGCGGCAGATAGATCGGCATCTGCAGGATATAAGGCGTAATGGCGTCGAGGCTGTTTTCGGGAAAACTGCGAAGCATGCGCGACAAAAACCACTTGATGATAAAAACCGAGTCCGCCGAAAGCCCCAATATCTGTATGAAGCAGGATAGCGCGCCGAACGTCATCCACCCGATGCGCTTCCACGCGGCGTCAAACAGCGATCGCTTCCCCATCCAGGCCGCCGCGAGCAGAGCCAGAAACGGCGTGATCTGATAAATATGCCTCGGCCCCCAGTCGTAGCCCCCCGCCCAGTTCTGCCATTTCGACATGACCGCCAGATACCCGGCGATCAAAAGAAATACGCCTCCCGCCAGCCGCCGGTCGCTTCTCCACAACGCTCCGGCGCCGAAAATCGCCAGAATCAGCGGCGGCGAGTACAAGAATACGCTGCGCCCCGGAGTAAACAAGAATCCGTGAAGCCCCGCCAGCAGCGGCGTGAGGAAGCGTATTTTCTCCGGCTGATCCTCATATCCGGTGGCGGCCATCGATCCGAACCGGATGTAGTTATATGATATGATAATCCCCAGAACCACGATCCAAGGAAGCGAAAAAGCGGCGATTCTCTTGAAATTGACCTCCAAACGGCAAGCCTTGCCGCTTTCCCCGATGCAGAGGAGCCAGGCGGCCGCCGGCGCGGTGATTAAACTATCCAGGCGCGTCAAAACAGCGTAAGCCCAAAAAATTCCGGCGCATAGAATCCATCCGTTCTCTCGCGCCGATTCCCGGCTTTTCAAAAAACACCCAACCGCCGCCAGCAGACAAAACGCGCTCAGCGGCTCGGTGAAAAACGTCCTCCCGTGCGGCCAGGTGTAGCAGCCGAACGCCAGCAGGAAGGAGATCCAAAGACTGTTGGATAAAGAAAGGCCGAGCCGCGGTACTATCCAAAATACCAAAACCACGGTCCACGCCGAAAGGATCATGGTGAAGATCGTCATCCATCCTCGTAAAAATTTCGTCCCTACCGGATCCATCGACGCTCCCGGCGTAAAATAGCGGCTCAACGAATTTTGCTCCTGCGCGCCCGCCGTGGGGTCGATCTGCACGCCCAGCGCGCACCAGGGAAGGGAGGCCAGCGGCAATCCCAATCCATATTGCGCATATTCATGACCGTTTTTCCCCGTTTTGCTGGCGAAGCCCTCCAGCGAAGGAATCGCTCCGCCATAGCCCTGCAGCAGCGAGAGCGTCGTGCGAAGGTTCAATTCCTCATCGGGCGATGTCAAAAAGTGTGCGGGGCTTAAAAAGAGGAAGACGCCCAGCACAACGGCGAACATGGCGGCCCCCATCCCGCCGTGAACTCGATCGGTCATGAAGATTCTCCAGTCAAGTTTTGTCTTTCGGGCATTTTCGAGACAGATTCAATCATCCGGTTGCCAAGCCATATGCCCGTGTTATACTAACTCCGCGATTTTTCACAAACTATGGGAAACAACCTATCAATCCAACTATTAAACGAAAGCAGGGTTGAACGATTATGTCTGGCCATTCTAAATGGAGCACGATTAAACACAAGAAGGCGAAAGTCGACGCTCAGCGCGGCAAAGTTTTCACCAAAATCATCAAAGAACTAACAGTAGCCGCCCGCATGGGCGGCGGCGATCCCTCCGCCAATCCTCGCCTGCGTACGGCGGTCGATAACGCACGCGGCGCCAATATGCCCAAAGACACCATGGAAAAAGCCATCAAAAAAGGCACGGGCGAACTGCCGGGCGTCACCTACGAGGAATGTTCGTATGAAGGGTACGGGCCGGGCGGCGTGGCGGTTTTTATCGAAATCATGACCGACAACAAAAACCGCACCACCCCCGAAATTCGCCATATGTTCAGCAAATACGGCGGCAATTTGGGCGAATCGGGATCCGTGAAATGGATCTTCGAACGCCGGGGACAAGTCACCATCGAAAATCCTGAACTCGATGAAGACGCCCTTATGGAGGCCGCCATTGAAGCCGGTGCGGAAGACGTACAATTTGATGAAAGCCTCTGCCAAATCTTTACGGCGCCCGAAGAACTGGAAGCCGTTAAAGAAGCCTTAACATCCCAAAATATCTCTTTCTCATCCGCCGAATTGACGCGCATTCCCAAAAACACGGTGGCTTTGGACGGAAAGCCGGCCGTTACCATGCTCAAACTGATGGAAGCGCTCGAAGATCACGATGACGTCCAGAACGTCTACGCCAATTTCGACATCCCCGACGAAGTGTTCGAAGAAATGAACGCTTGATCGCATTGATCTTGAACCGGATTAGCGGCCGCTCTCAATGAAAACTCTTCAAACCTCACGCATCCTGGGCGTCGATCCAGGACTTCGAGCATTGGGATACGGCATCATCGAATCAACCGGGCGCCAGGCCCGGTTGGTTGACTACGGCGTCATAGAAACATCCTCCAAGCAGCCCTTGCACGAACGCCTTAAAACTATCAGCCAGGGGATGGAGCAGGTCATCGAAACATTCCACCCCGACCGGATGGTATTCGAGAAACTATTGTACTGTAAAAACGTTTCGATCGCTCTGTTGTTGGGGCAGGCTCGCGGCGCCGCCATTGCGGCCGGCGCTCGGTTGGATCTGCCGATGTCCGAGTTCAGCCCCACGGAAATCAAATCGGCGGTCGTCGGCCGGGGGAGGGCCAGCAAACTGCAGGTGCAGAAAATGGTGCAGCTTCTCTTGAATCTGCCCTCCCTCCCCGAGCCGGATCACGCCGCCGACGCCCTGGCGGCGGCGCTGACTTATGTTCATTCCCGCCCCGTTCACGATTTGCTCCAGGGCGTCAAACGCTGATGATGGGCGATGCAATCTCGCGCGCGTCTCTTGCCGGAAACTGACGGCGGCGCTTCAATCGATGAGGAGCGGCTATGATTACTTTTCTTTCAGGCGTCTTGGCGGCGAAAAAAGAATCTTCGGCGGTCGTCAGCGTCGGCGGCGTCGGATTCGAAGCGGCCGTCAGTCTTTCCACGTATCGCGAACTGCCTCGCATCGGCGAACCGGTCACTCTCCATACCCACTTGATTGTCCGGGAGGATGAAATCAGCCTGTGCGGCTTCGCCAAAGAAGAAGAACGCGAAATGTTCCGCATTCTCCTGGGCGTCAGCGGCGTCGGCGTGAAGATGGCCATGGACATCCTCTCCAGCCTGCCGGCGGGGCGCATCGTCGATGCGGTTCAACGCAGCGACAGCGCCGTCCTCTGTCAAATTCCCGGCATCGGAAAAAAACGGGCCGAGCGCCTTATTTTTAACTTGAAGCAGCTGACTCATCCCCTCTTGCTCGCGCCGGCCGCCGGCATGGAAGTCAAGACAACTGCCGCTCTCCCCCAAAATGAAGCGATCCGGGAAGCCGTGGCCGCTCTTGAAGCGCTGGGCTGCAAGCCCTTCGAAGCGCAGCGCGCCATCGTGGAGGCCGTCTCTATTCTCGGCGAACAGGCCGCCGTCTCCGCACTGATCAAAGAAGGACTTCATCGACGCTGATCCACTTCCGCTTCTCTTTATACCTATTTATATACAGTTCGCATTGTCTTGCGAATCATCCGACATTTCTGCGTTTATAATTCTTTCCATAGATCGAATGTAAGGTTTGCGGAATCGATTACATTTCTTTAAAAAAGGTAGCTCAAACGATTACATTGTAAATGAATATCATACCTTGAATGATCTCCCGCCAAATCGTCTTTTGCCTTTTTTTCACGAGACAAAACGGCTGAACAAAATCTTTAATCAATCGAAAGCATCGGGCGCTTTGCGCAAACTCTCGATAATTCTTTTTTTTCAACGCTGACGCCTGTGCGGGCGCCGAATTCGATATAAGTGGATCTTCTTGCTTCATCCCTCGGCGCTCCCGGCGCCGGCGGCGTCGATTTGAAATGGTACATTTCTTGTGTGATAAATACACTCCGAATGAATGAACGCTTTTTATTGTATGAATTTATTGGGTTTTGAATTTCAAATCAACCTTCATTTTTTCCCCTCTAAAGGAGAGGCCCAATGAGTTGCAGGATCTTAATTGTAGATGACGCCGCCTTTATGAGAGCGACGCTGAAAGATGTCATCATAAAGGGAGGCTTCGAAGTCGTCGGCGAGGCGGTCAATGGAAAAGACGCCATTGATAAATATCAACAACTCAAACCGGACATCGTCACTATGGACATCACCATGCCTGAAATGGACGGCTTGGACGCCTTGAAATCCATTGTCGAAATCAACGCCGCCGCCAAAGTGGTCATGGTCAGCGCCATCGGGCAGCAGTCCAACGTTCTGGATGCCGTGAAATCCGGCGCAAAGGATTTTATCGTGAAGCCTTTTCAACCGGAGCGCGTCGTTGAAGCTCTGAAAAAAGTCGCCGCCCTGTAGTAAAAACGGCGCGGGATGTTCTGTAACGATTTAATTTGCTTCTGGGAGGCTTCAACGTGAAAGTCGAATATGTCAATCCTTTTATTGAATCCGCCGTCGCCGTTTTGCAGGAAATCGCCGGCTTGAAAAGCGAACGCCGTAAACTTCAACTCAAAGATCCCGACTCGCCCTTCCGCGACGTCGACGCCATCCTGGGCGTAATCGGCCGCGTTCACGGGCAGGTGATCTACGGGTTTGACGAACCGACGGCTAAAAACGTCGTCTCTCGCATGATGATGGGCGCCGAAATTCTCGAGTTCGATGAAATGGCCCGCAGCGCCTTGGGCGAATTAGGCAACATCATCACCGGCAAAGCCTCCATCGCCCTTGAAAGCGCCGGCTATCCCATCGAAATCTCTCCGCCCACCCTCGTCATGGCCGAGAACGTGCGCATCTCTTCCCTCAAGATCCCCATGATCGTCGTCCCTCTGGAGACGGAATGCGGCTTGATCGACATCTACGTCGGCTTGGAAGAAACCCCGGACTGACAGAAGGGAGCAGTTGAGACAAATCATGAACGCAATTCTTTCAAAAACGCCTCCTCGCCCGGCTGTGCGCCCCCTTCACCAAGCCGCCGCACCCTTTCCCATGAATGATCGGGATTTCGACGCCCTGCGGCAGTTGGTCTACGAGCAGTGCGCCATCGACATCCGGCCCCACAAAAAGCAATTGATGATCAATCGCTTGACCAAGCGACTGCGTCTGTTAGGTCTGCCGTCTTTCACTCAGTACGTCGACTATCTTTGCAACGACCGCCATCGCGAACAGGAATTAGTCCATTTAATCGACGCGATTACTACGAATAAAACCGACTTTTTTCGAGAATCCAAGCATTTTTCTTTCTTGGAGGAGGTTGCGGCGCCCGAAATAATCCGGCGCGCCGGCCGCTCTGAACGGCGCCTTCGCATCTGGTCGGCGGCCTGCTCGTCCGGCGAAGAGCCCTATTCCATCACCATCTGCCTGAACGAAATGCTCCAGCGCCATCCCGGCTGGTCGTTTGAAATCCTGGCCTCGGATATCTCCGAAGCCATTCTCCAGCAGGCGGCCGGGGGGATTTATGACGCTTCCAAAGTAGCCCCCATCCCCATGAATCTCTTGCGCAAATATTTTCTGCGCGGCCATAATCGCTTCAAGATCAAACCCCAAGCCGCCCGAAGCGTCAACTTCCAAAAAATCAATCTCAAATCGGATTTCCATCGCTCTCTCTCCAATATGGATGCGATCTTCTGTCGAAATGTTTTGATTTATTTCGATCGAACTACGCAGGCGGATATCATCCAAAAATGCTGGCATGTGCTCCGGCCGGGAGGCTATCTATTTCTCGGCCACAGCGAAACGCTGCAGGGCATGAAAACCGATTTTCACTATCGTCTCCCCGCAGTCTACCAAAAAGGGATTCACGAATCGAATCGGAGGTAGATCCTCATGACGTTTGACACGCAGAATTACATCGAATTGTTCTATCAGGATGCAGATGAACATCTGCAGATTATGACCGACGCCCTGTTGGATTTAGAACGAAATCCCGGCGATAAAGAAGCGTTGGCCTCCGTCTTCCGCTCCGCTCATACCATGAAATCCTCGTCGGCCATGGTGGGATTCATGCATGTCAGCGAATTTACCCATCGCATGGAGGATATGATCGGCTACCTGCGCGACAACGATGTTCCCATCACATCGGACATGGTGACCGTCTTCTTCAAAGGCTTCGATGTTCTCAAGGAGATGCTTTCTCAACTCCAGGACGAAGCCGCGGAAGCCAAACGCAATCAAACCAATCATTCCGCCAAGGATTTGATCAAAGTCTTCGAATCCATTGCCAACGGCGATGCCCCCGCTCCGGAGGACGGCCCCGTCGGCGACCGGCCCCGCATCCGCCTGAACGAAGAAAACCGCAATCGCGTGGAGGAACTTCGTTTAAGCGGCGAGTCGATTTTTGAAATTTCCATTCGCTTTTGCGATGACGTCCAGATGGCCGCCACCCGGGCGTTTTTGGTGATCAATAATCTCGCTCGAATCGGTACGGTCATCTTAACCGCTCCCGACTTGGATGATGAATCGCAATCCGTCGTGTTGGACTTCTCCATCCTTTTTTCTTCGAAGGAGAAAGAGCCGGCTATACGAAAACAAGCCGAAGTCAGCGAAATCGAACGCGTCGAGATTCGCGAAGTCACCGACATCGAACAGTTCGAATGGCCCCATTCCAAGCCGGAGGCTTCTTCCGCAGCGCCTTCCAAAGAAAACTTCGAAGCGCCGGGCGATTCGCCGGCTCTGGAGGCGATTACTTCATTCGACCGCCGGGAGGATCATTCCCGCAACAATACCGTTCGCGTCAGCATCGAAAAACTCGATCGCCTTCTCAACCTGGCGGCGGAAATGGTCATCCACCGCGGCCGGATTCATGAAATCGCCCAGCAGTTGGTTCTTCATAATGGAAAGGGAGGATTGGAAGAGGAAATCCTCGATTCCATCACCCAACAGGGGCTTTTCCTCACCCAACTGCAGGAAACCATCATGGAGTCGCGCATGGTTCCCATCGGCATGGTCTTTTCCCGATTCCGGCGCGTCGTTCGCGATTTGGCCCACGCCCATAACAAGAAAGTCAATCTGGTCTTGGAAGGCGAAGAAACCGAACTGGATAAAAAAATCATCGACCAGATCGGCGATCCTCTCATGCACATGGTGCGCAACGCCGTCGATCACGGCCTGGAGACTCCCGGCGAACGCCGGGCGGCGGGAAAATCCGAAGAAGGCCTGCTTCATCTCAATGCTTTCCACCAGGGTAACAACATCCTCATTTCCATCCGCGACGACGGGCGGGGATTGAATCTCGAAGCGATCAAGAAAAAAGCTCTCGAGAACGGCATCGTAAACTCGGAGGAAATGGCCTCTATGGCGCCGAAAGAATGCCTGCAGCTGATCTTTCGCCCCGGATTTTCGACCGCCGAGCAAATCACCGACATCTCCGGCCGAGGCGTCGGCATGGATGTCGTGCGGCGCTCCATCGAGGCCCTGGGCGGTTCGGTCGAATTAGAGACCGAGGCGGGGCGGGGCGCAGCCTTCTGGATCAAACTGCCGCTGACCCTGGCCATTATTCAAGCTCTTCTCGTCGAAGCCGGCGGCGAAATCTACGCTTTGCCCATCTCCAATGTCTCCGAAACTATCCGCATCCGGCGCAGTGATGTCTTTTCCGTCAATGGAACGGGAAAAGTCATTCGCCTGCGAGACGACGTCGTTCCCATCTTGAATCTTGATTCCCTCGTCGCCGCCTCCTCCAATGGCGCCGGCGACGAACTGTGCTACGTCGCTGTGATCCGCCATGGCGGTCAATACGCCGGCTTGATCGTGGACCGCATGGTCAACGAGCAGGAAATCGTCATCAAATCGTTGAGCGGAGACATCGCCTGCGCTTCCTATATAGCCGGCGCGGCGATTCTGGGCAACGGCCGCGTGATTCTGATTCTGGACGCCGCCTCTCTCGTCGAGCAGACGCTGGGCGCGGTTGTATAAGGTTATAAAAGTTGTATAAAGCGTGATGCACGCTGCAAGAGGCGGAAGCGGCTTCCGTCATCATCAGGAAGGTGTTGAATGTATGTCCGGTAAAGTTCGAGTTCTCGTCGTGGATGATTCCGCCTTGGCGCGCCGCATGCTCAGCGATATGCTCCAACAGAATCCAGGCATTGATGTAGTCGGCGCCGCTCAGGATGGATCGTTTGTCATCAATAAAATCAAGACGCTCCAACCGGACGTCATCACACTCGACGTCGAAATGCGCACCAAAGGCGGTTTGGAAGTCCTGCCCGAAATTGTTCAGAATTATCGCATCCCGGTTATCATGGTCAGCGCGCAAACCAAAAGGGGCGCTCAAGCCACCCTCAAGGCGCTCGAACTGGGCGCTCTTGATTTTGTAACCAAGCCGCAGGCCGGCGATATGCGCAGCTTCATGGAGATCGGCGACGTACTGGCGCAAAAAATTCTGGCCGTGTCGCGCAGCGCGCGGCGCCTCCCCCTCAGGCGCGTTCCCCCCCCCGCCTCCACTCGGCCGCCTTCGATTCTTCGCCGCCCTCTCGCCTCGTCCTCACCGTCTCGCGTTGACGTCATCGCGCTGGGCGCGTCGACCGGAGGAACCGAGGCCATCAAACAAGTCTTGATGCAGCTGCCCGAACAAATCCCCGGCATCGTCATTGTGCAGCACATGCCGGCGGGATTCACGCAGGCTTTCGCTCAACGCCTCGATTCGCTTTGCCGGATCGCCGTCAAGGAAGCCGAAGAAGGGGACGAGATTCTTCCCGGGCGCGCGCTTATCGCTCCGGGCAGTCATCACATGGAAGTGGTGCGCGTCGGCGTCAAACGCAAAGTTCGCCTGCTCGATACGCCGCCCGTCAATCGCCACCGGCCCTCGGTGGACGTCTTGTTTTTCTCGGTCGCCGAACAAATCGGCCGGCGCGCCATGGGCGTTTTATTGACCGGCATGGGCGCCGACGGCGCGGATGGAATGCGCTTTCTCAAGGATCAAGGCGCCTTCACCGTCGCGCAGGATGAAGAAACCTGCGTCGTTTTCGGCATGCCCAAAGAGGCCGTCAAGCGGGACGGCGTTTGTCAGTTGCTGCCTCTTCAACAAATCCCCGGCATTCTGGTGAACGCGACTCTCTCTTCTCCGGGTTTGTCCAAAATGGCTTGAGTGGATTGGCTGGCTTTGTCGCCTTTATTTATAAGCGTCGTTCGGCTTGTTCCGATATTCGTTGGGCGAGATGCCGCAGCGCGACATGATCCGATACAGCGCCTCCCGAGTCAGGCCGGCCTCCTCCGCCGACGTGCGAACATCCCCCCGGTTTTTCTTCAACAGCAGCGACAGATAATTACGCTCCGCCTGCAGGACGCATTCCTCTCGATAGGTCTTGAAATCCTTGCTCAATTGCGCCGATATTTCAGATGAATTCAGTTCTTTCGCAGGGGATTCATGGCCGTCGATCTGAAGATGCTTTTCCTGGATGGTTTGTTCATGACAGCGGAAAAAGGCCGCTTCGATCACATATTTTAATTGCCGTATGTTGCCCGGCCAGTCGTGGTGGGTTAAGACGAGCATCGCGCTGGGCGCGATCGTCATTTCGCTTCGATGATGCTCTTTGACCATCTCATCCAAAAAAAACTGCGCCAGCTTCGGGATGTCCGAGCGCCGCTCCCGCAGCGGAGGCGTCTGGATGCGAATCGCCGAGATTCGATAATAGAGATCCGGCCGGAACTTTCCCTTTTGGATAAAGTTCGGCAAATCCTGATTCGTCGAACAGATAATGCGAAAATCGCTGGTCGCCACCTTCGTCGAGCCGATCGGCCGAAACTTCTTGGTCTCCAGGCATCGCAGCAGTTTGGGCTGGATTTCCATGGATATCTCGCCGATCTCATCCATCAACAGGCTTCCCTCGTCCGCCGCCTGCAGCAGCCCTTTCCGTTCGATGGAGCCTGTAAAAGCCCCTTTCGTCGATCCGAACAGCGTCGACTCGATCAAGGATTCCGGCGTCGCAGTGCAGTCCATCACGACGTAAGGATTCTCTTTTCGCTTGCTGTTCAAATGAATCGCTTCAGCAAGGTATTCCTTCCCCACGCCCGTCTCCCCCTCGATAAGGACGGGCAGATGAGACTCCGCCGCTTGAAGCACGGCCTGGTATACGGACTGCATCTGCGCCGATTCGCAGAGGCAGCCGGAAAATAGAAAATCATGGCGTAACAATTTATTACGCGCCCGGCGTTCGCGGCGCAGCTGGCAATATTCTTCAATGCGCTCCATTTTTTCAATCAGCATGTTTCCTGTGATGGGTTTGGTTAAAAAATCCCACGCGCCCGCCTGCATAGCCTCGACCGCCCGCTCGATCGTACCGTAGCCCGTTATGATCAGATTCACGATCGACGGATCCGTTTCTCGCAGCCGGCCCATCAATTCGATGCCATTCATTTCAGGCAGTTCATAATCGAGCAGCGCTATGTCGGGGGCTTGGTGTTTGACGACTTCTAACGCCTGCCGGCTGCTTTGCGCCGCTATCACGTTGTAACTATGATTCGTCAGCAGCTGCACGAGAATATCGCGCACTACGGCGTCATCATCCACTACAAGGATAGTGGAGTTGCGAAGCGGGCGGTTTTGGGCGTCATCGGTCAAGGCGGTATCTTTCTTCATGTTCTTCATTGTAACTGCCGCGGCCACACTTTCCCCCTTTTTCGTAATCGATTGAGTTACTTTTTTCTCGATTCAGACCAGTGGGGATTATAAAACATAAAATGTTCGTTTGACAACTTTGAGACGTACTCATCCTGAAGACAAAAAAACAAATGTATTTATTCTGGGGTTTTTTCGTCGATGCAATATTTTTATAGAATAATCTGCTATAAATTAGCGGTTTTGATTTCACAATCAATATGCGTCGATCCATGCAATCCCATTTGTGGCATCATGTTTGCATGCTGGGATGACCAAAAGACGGGGCGCTTCCTGAAATTATGGATTCAAGAAGGGAAATGACCGTTAATTTGATTGTTATTTCCATTCCAGTCGTAACGTATGATTGCACTTACATGATCAAGGAGAATTTCTGTTATGGCCGAAAAGAAAAAACTCGAAGAACAGATGAATCAATTCGTCAGTTTTGTCCTTCATGGCGAAGAATACGGCGTACCCATCCTGTGCGTCCAGGAAATCATCCGCTATGAAACCTTGACGCGCGTTCCTCAAAGCCTCCCCTACGTGGACGGCGTCCTGAATCTTCGCGGCCAGGTGATTCCCGTCATCAACCTGCGGCGAAAATTTGAACTGCCCGAACGAGAGCCCGATAAATCCACGCGCATCGTCGTCGTCGAAGTCCAGGGACGCATCATGGGCATGGTGGTCGATGAAGTTTCCGAAGTGCTGCAAGTCAACATGGATGAAATCGCCCCGCCCCCTCCCATGGGAACTCATCTTCGCACCGATTTCATCTCCGGCATGGCCAAGATGCAGGACTCGCTGGTCATCCTGTTGGAAATCGACAAAATCCTGACCACCGAGGAAAGCGTAATCCTCGAACAAACAGCCGCTTCCGCCGGCGAGTAATCCACCGCGCCGGATCCGGGCCTTGTTTGGCTTTCTCTTCCATCAGATAAATTGAAATCAGTGAACCCCGTTGTTTGATTCACTATTTTTGAATAGTGGATCGGATGGACGGGGTTCTTCCTTTCGCTTGGATTTTCAATCGAAGGGAGGGGTGGATGCGGATGTCGTCCGCCAAAATATGCCCCCACAAGTCCGAAGAGAGATCGGCGATTTCAATCCGCACGATTTTTCCCACCCAAGGGCTGACGTCCCATTGAACAAGGCGCATCGTCTCAGAATTGTCGCCCGTCGCCCGCCGCACCAATCGGTCGTCGATTCGCAGACCGACATAAAGGCGCTCGAGATCGGCGCCGCCGCCGATCCGGAACTCCATTTGATCCCCGGTTAACTCAAAGCGAGGCGACATCAGCGTCCCCTTCGCGGCGTCCGATCCTTGAAAATACGTGTTGATGAAATAATTGCCTTCCAATCCATGGATGGTTGTTTGGTCGCCGATGGGGCCGGTCGCCGGCCGGTCGCCGAACGCCTTGCCCACATAAGTCCAATCCTCGTAGCCGCCCTTCTCGAAATTGGCATATAATCCCGGCGCGCGCTTCCATTGGATAATTTGATCGACCGCCATGGCATGGCGGGGATCCCGGTCGGCCGCCAGCCAGATCGCCTGCTTGTCTTTCCAGGGATCCACAGACCAAAGATAACGCCGCCAACCCGGCTTCTCGCTTGTTTGCAGCGCCCGAACAACATGCCATCCCCGAATCCGCTCCGGCAGGTAACTCAAATGCTGAGGTTGAACATAAAAGAACGCATCCCCCGCCAACGATTCTCCGGTTTTTCTTTCAAAAAGATGGCGAGCTTGTTGGATCGGCGATTCGCCGCCGAAGGGAACTTCTTCATACACCGCCAAACAGAAAAACGTCGCCGTCGAATCTTGAGGCAGGTTGGCGTAAAAACGGAGGTCGTCCCCTTCCAGAATAAACGGCTCCGACTTCAAAATCCCCATGCGCCCCGCCGTGATCCTGTTGCCCGACTCGGCGCTGAAAACTCCCGCTCCTCGCTGCGCGCTGGTCGGCTGCGATCCGAACGCCAGCCCGATTTGCTGCGTCCTGTCATAACCGGTTTCGAACGTCCAGGCTGCTCCCGCCGGTTTGTGGATCGCTTCGTCGTCCAGTTCCCAATCCGGATTCGATGCGGCGTCAAAACGGTCGGCGAACCAGCCGGGCAGCCGCTGCGCCTCGAAATCGCATCCATCGTCATAGGCGCTCCATAACCAATCGTAGAGAATGTCGCGGCGGCGGCTTTCTCGGTGAAATACTGTGAAATTGAACGCCGGCGTGGATCGGTAGTGCGATTCGAGCGCAAGGCGCGTTTGCGCGTGCATCAAACATTCAGGCGTCGAATTTGAATCCCGAATCTCTTCGTATCGTGGATGCAAAATCACCGTCGCCGGCGCGGGAGCGAACCGCACATCGAAATAAATCCCTCCCCGCTCCCCATATTCGCAGGTGAAGGGGCACTCCAGCGACAGCCCCGCCGGATAAACGCGCTCCGCCTGCTCCAGCCGGCAAAATACCATCGGATCGAATCGAACGGCCGCCGCATCTTCCATTTGCGGGAGCAGGGGATCGATTTCATTCTCCAGCGTTTCATGCA
>JAFGTC010000281.1 GCA_016934335.1 Candidatus Omnitrophota bacterium
ATCCCGGCCCGCCTTTTCCCAGGCTGCAATCCCTCCGATCAGGGCGAGAATCCCCAACAGCGGCATGGGCGCCGGCAGCGGTGCGAATCCGTCGGCGCACCAGATCAGCCAGTCTTTGGCGTAATGCGTCCATTCTCCACTCAGCAGATGAATGGGGCGCAGCGTCGCAAACCAGCCGGCATGTCCCGCAAGACGCATCCCGCCCGCCTGGCCGAATTGCAGCGTGAGAAAAAAATAAATCAGCCCCATGGGCAGAATAGGCGCCAAGGATAATCCCATCTTCGGCCAGAAGCGGCCGTTCTTCTCCGGCGTGGAGAATGCCTGCACAAGGGGCGCCGTCCCCGCCAGAAGCGCCGCCCATACAAATCCCTGGCCGCCGGTCAAACTCATCGCAAACAGCACCGCCCCGCCGGCCGCTCCAATCTCTCCCCTTCGCCGATAGCAAACCAGAAATTCAATCGTAAGCCATGCGATCAACATCTGACCCGGCGCCGTCCACAGCTGACTCCAGAAGAAAGGATGAAGCGCCAGAAGTCCGAAAAAGATCAAGCGCTCTGTTTGTCCTTCTTCTGCGGAATAAAAGCGCTGCGAGCGCAGCAAAAAGACCATTCCCAACAAGGAAACAGCCAGCCAGCATAAAACCTCGGGACGCGCGCCGATCCAATCCGACGCCTTCGCCGCCAGCGCAATGGGAAGGTTGATCTGCTGAATCGGAAGCGCATTCGGGGGAAGCAATCCTTCCGCGATAGAGGAAAAATAACCGCGCGCAAATAGAATCGATAAACATTCCTCCTCTCCGCACGCATAAAGAAGATTGGGCGGATCGAAAAACGCCGCATACGTGGCGACCGCGGCCAAAATGGCCGCCGCGATCGCCGGCCCGATCCGCCTGATCGAGAAAAACGATTCATCCTGATTCATCGAACTCATCATCCATCCATGGGATTCATTGCGCGATTGTCGCGTTGGATTCTTTGTCAGCGATTCCCCATAGTACGGACTGTCGATCGCTCCGTAAAGAACCTGTCGCGCTTCCGGGAATCATGATAATATACTCCTTTGAAAGTAGATGATCAAAGCGATCGTCCGTCCGTTCCCGCCGCGGCGGGATGATTGAAATCGGCGACGCGAACCGGGAAAAATAAAAACGATGAAAAATCCTACTTCCAAGATGACCCGCCGCGACCTGCTGCGTCTTGGTTGGGGGCTTCCTTTTTCCGCTTCCCTGATCGGATGCGGGATGATGAACATGAGAGGCAAAAGTTCCCAACTGCCCAAGGATAATGTGAATGCCAAAGCTCATTGGGCCCGGCGCGAACAATGGACCGGTGAAGAATGGGTATTCGGCGTCGTCGAGATCGGCGACCGCCTCATGATGGTCGAACATAAAAATGAACTGGGCTGGGCTTTTCCCGGCGGAATCGTCACCCCGGGCCAATACGGCCTGCGGGATAAAGAAAATATGGACCTGAGGCATGCGGCGACCCTGTACGTCCACGAACAAGCCATGATCCCCGTCATTATGGATATGGCCAATGTCCTCGCCTACGGGTATGTCATCGATCCCATTGGGCAGAAGGTCAAAATGGTCCATTGGATGAATGTCTTTTGCATCAGCAACGAACTCCCGCGCGCCCAGGCCGATTTAACTACCGTCAATCAGGCGCGATGGCTGGCGCTCGATGATCCTGATCTCGGCGGGATTCTGAAAATGCGGTTGGATGAAATAGACGAGGCGGGAGAGGGAAAAACTCTTTTTATTCAAAATTACGCCAAACCGTAAACAGGCGCAGCGGCGGTCAAACAATGAAACGGGCGAACCGTCCTCGACGGCCCGCCTGTTTTTCGCTCGCGATGCGTTTGATCAGTTTGCGTCTTTCGCGATGAATTGAATTTCCACATTCAATCGAACCGGCAAACCCCGGTCGGGAGCGACCTTCAAGTTCGTAACCCGATAGGGAAGCCCCACCGTTTTTACTTCGTTCAACTGCTCCGTGTTGCTTCGCACAGACAACAACGCCGCCTTCCCCGCGTACAAGGTGATCTTGCCGGGCAGCGATAATTCTTCGATTGATCCATCCAACTCCAATTCGAAATCGATGTCCGAATAATTGCTGATTTTTATCCCGCCGCTCGCTTTGCCTTTAAGCGTCAAATTGGCGGGCGCCATCTCGATCGATTCCATGAAAATCGGCGACAAATATTTCTCTTCGCCGATCAACCAGTCTTTGTAATAAAGCACCGTCCGGCGATCGAGCAGCGCTTCTTTGATGGATTCCGCCGTGTTGTCCTTGGCGAGGACGATAGTCATGGGGCGGTGTTCGCCCTGCATGGGATCGAAAGACGTCTGAATCGGGGCGTGAACGTCCGAATTGGCGAGCATCGTTAGATTCTTATCGAGACACCAGCGATGCGCCTCCGGATAATAGGAAACATGATTCACAACTTCGATGCCTTTGATCCAGCCTTTCTCCACCATATCCGTATGCTCGTCATACCAACGGGCGATTCCGTCCGGCTGCTGGCCCGTCCATCCCGGATGGTTCCAAAAAATAAACGCGCCCTGATCGTACGCCGCTTTCACGGCGTCGCTCCAATCCTCGACGTCCAGCGCCGACGCATCTTGAAGAAAAATGGCGTTGATGTGCCCGGGAGGCATCGGGCGCGTAATCTCGGCGCCGCGCAGAAGAGTCAATCCATACCCGTGCGCCGTCGACCGGGCGATTTCATAGGATCGATTGAAATCGACTTTGACGTCGTCCTTATGAGGTATATACTCGATGTGATCGGTGATCGAGAAAGCGTCCAAGCCGTTGCTCCAGGCTTCCACGGCGCGCACTGTCGGCCAAACCTGACCGTCCGAAAATACCGTGTGCATATGAAAGTCGCACTTCAAGGCTTTGTATCCCAATACGTCCGGGATGCGGACGATATCCCGCGTCTGGCAGAGCCCCAGCTGCGTCATGGAACTCAGACACAACAAGACGGCCATGAAAAATACAGTTCGGCGAATGAGTTGATTCATACTACACCTCCAATGATTTTTAAAAAACAGGATGATGCCCGATTACCCATCCTACTATACGGATTTTCGATTGGGAAAGAAAGGAAAACGCTTTGCGCCCCTTCTTATATACAACTCAAATTTTCAAATACAACTTTCTTCGATGCATCCAGAATAGGATCAGCCATAAAATCAGAATCACGCATGTGCCGCTGACCAGCGTTTCATACGGCTTCCCGAACATCAGGAAAAAGTCCGATCCCAGATGAATGCGCAGCGAATCGAGTATGAATCCCGGAAGCATCCAGCTCATGCAGTAAATCGCAATCGAATTCATGCCGATCACAACCAGCGGATAAGTCCATCGTTTGAAATCCCAAACGTCGATGATGAGATACAGGCCCCCTAAGATCAAAAAGCACCAGCCTCCGCTGAATATCGTCCAACTGGGAGTCCAGATGCGCTTGACGATCGGGCAGATCCCCAGCCAGTGCATGATCAATCCAATCAGCAGACTCGCGCCCCCCGCGATCGCCAGCCAGCGCACTTTCCCCATCGGCGTTCGCTCGCTGCGCAGTACGCCGCCCGCCAGCAGCCCCATGATCATCGTGCCCAGCGTGGGGATGAAACTGAGCGTCAGGTAGCCCCCTCCGTTATATACAAACGGCTTTTCTCGGGGAAAGAGATTGAGAAGCCATTGATCGAAGGCCGATGCGAAATTGGTGTTTTTGTTCCAATGCGCCGCGAAGCCGCTGAGTTGATGAGGCCAATCCGGCGGCGCGCCCACGCTGGCCGTATCAAATCCCGGCGCGGGCAGGGGATAAAGCGCGAAGGCCAGCCAGTATCCCGCCAGGATCAACGCCAGCGCGATCCATTGATCCCGCACCGGCCGGAATCCCAGCATGAACAGAAGCCAGTATCCCAAACCGATTTGGCTCAGCGTATCCTCGAAGGTGAAATACGTCTGACTGTGCCCCATCGAACGCAGAAAAACGCCCAGGATCACCAGCAGAAAAGCCCGCCAGAGAGCGTGCAGATTCATGAAGGCGAATGTGTGCCCCCTCGCTAAGCGGCTGGCGATCGAAAAGGGCAGCGCGACCCCCACCATGAACGAGAAGGACGGCTGGATCAAATCGTGCAGCGAACAGCCCGTCCATGGAACGTGGCTCTGATGATGGGCCAGAAAATTCCAAAAGCCGCTTTCGGGCAGCATATGCGCGACGCGGGATAAGTGCCACACCTCCGCCACCATCAGAAACATGACGAAGCCGCGATACGTATCCAGCGAGGTAAGGCGTTTGCCGGGCGCCGGCGCCGATTCAACATTCATGAACGGAACTCCCTTGTTTCATTCTATAGAATTGAATTGCATTTCGAACATAATCCATCATTCTCGTTGCCTGACGACTGGCCATCATACCTGATCGCCTGCGCGTATTCTATGCTGCGCAGGATTTTTTGAGTGGGTGTTTCTCCCTCATTTTGACGTTCCGTATATGCAAGCGCATCCCGCACGCAAAAAGCCCGCCGCGACGGCGGCGGGCTGGGGCGTCCTGACAACGTGCAGAAAAAAACGGCGTCGGCCTACGCGCGCCAGGGCCGCTCGCGCTTCTTGACTTCCTCCATGGCCAGCACCTTCTTCGCCACGATGACGTCTTCGAGAATCTGAAAGTCGAACATCCCCACTGCCAAAAAGTCCGCCCCGTTCTTGAAGCAGAACTCAAAGGCCGAATTCGGGTGAATCGCGCCCGCCGCCAGAGTTTTGAACGCAATCCAGGGCTTGTCCTTTTTAAGCATGTATTCTTGGGTCATGTCCGGAAACAGATCGTAGATGTTGTCGTGAAACTTGTTGTGATCCAAATAACTGGTGCTGTCCACCGACCAGTGTTCTCGATGCTCTTTCGGATGCGCCGACCAGTATTGGTCGTGATGGAACGTCTTGAAATAATAATCCGGCTCGATGCCGTATTCGTCGGCGATTTGCAGAACCTTCACGTCGTGGCAGCCCAGCCCCGCCGGCATGCCCTGCTTTTTTATGTACTCGATCCCCTTGGCGATGATCTCGATGTTCTTGGGATCGCCGGTTTTCATCACGTGCTCCGTATACCCTCCCTGCGTGTACAGGGTCGTCGCTCCCTTGTCCACGCTCATATCGATCCACTCCTTCAGCCCGTCGCTTTTCCCATCCGACCAGAAGGGCTTCCCGAAATATTGCCAGTCTTGGCGAACGCCGACGACAGTCTGCAGCCTGCCTCCTCTCTCGTCCAGATATTGGGTAATGAAATCCATCTGGCTGGGATCGGGGGATATCGTGTTGACGCCTTGCTCTTCCATCGTCTCCATCGTGTCGAACTGCTTTTCCTGCGTCAGGTAATGCCCCGCCAGCGTGGAGACGTATAACAGATCTCTCTGATGACACCATCCGCTGATGATGTTCCCTCCGCCGATGATCCGGCTGATCGTCAAGTCGCCGATCTGGCCCGTCGGCATCTTCGAACCGCCGGATTGCTTTTTTAATTCCGCCGGATCGCTCGGATTCTCCAGCAAGGCCAGCAGCTGCTTCTCTTCCGGCCCCCGGATTCCCATCGCCGCTCCGGCCAGCATGGATTTCCCCAAAAAACTCCGTCGATCAACGCGACACGCCATATCTCCGCCTCCGGTAGGTTGGATATCGATCCATGAATTCATGCATGGATAAGTTCATATCAGCATACATCATCCAACTTGATCAGAAAAGAAAATAAACGCTGGATGCTTTGCCCGAATTCATCATAGAATCTGCGCCTTCTCGATCAGGCCGCTGATCGTTTGAACATCGTCTTTCTCCAATTCGACTTCCGCCGCATGCGCGTTCTCTTCAGCCTGCTGGGGATTCCGCGCGCCGACCAGCGCGTGCGTGACCCCCGGCTGCTCCACCGTCCAGGCGATGACCAATTGGCTGATCGTCAAATTGTATTGGCCGGCGATGGGCTTCATGGCGTTCAACAGCGCCGCCGTCTTCTCGCGATTCTCTTTCGAAAAACGAGGAAGATCCTTCCGGATGTCGTCGCCCGTAAATTCTCGATCCGGCCCGATCTTTCCGGTCAACAGTCCCATGGCCAATGGCGAATACGCCAGAAAAGCGATGTTGTATTTTTGGCAATAAGGCAGATTTTCTTCCTCGCATTGCCGGTCGATCATGCTGTATTTCTCTTGATCGACGTCCAGCGCTCCGGCTCGCCGGTATTCCTCCATATGCGCCGCCGTCGCGTTGCTCGCGCCGATGGCGCGGATCTTGCCCTCCTCCTTCAATTCGAGCAGCGCGCCCATCGTCTCTTCGATAGGCGTCGTCTCGTCCTGCCAGTGCGTCTGCATCAGGTCGATGCAGTCGATCTTCAAGCGCTTCAAACTCTGCTCCACTTCGGTTTTCACCGACTCGCGGCCGAGGTGGCGGTGCAGTTTCTTGTCGTATTCCGGATAATGGAACGTTCCCTGGTCGGTGTCCCACACCAGCCCGCATTTGCTGGCGATGACCAGCTCCTCGCGCCGGCCTTCCATGGCTTTTCCCACCAATTCCTCCGCCAGTCCCAGCCCGTACGCCGGCGCCGTATCGATCAGCGTAATGCCCGCGTCGATTCCCGCGCGGATCGCGTCGATGGATCTCTCCGCGTCCGTTCCGCCCCACAGCCAGCCTCCGATGGCCCAGGTTCCCAGGCCGACAACGGTCGCTTCGATGCACGATGGTCCCAAAGAGCGTACTCTCATGGAATGGTTCTCCTATCTTCCTGACTTCGTGTTCTTTTCTCTCGCACCGAATCTTTCTTGATTCAATGCCTCAATCCTGTTCGGCGTCTCAGCCCTGCTCGGCGATTCGTCCATTGCTTCGATCCTATTATATCGATTTACTCTCTTTCGGCTATGCAAACTTTCGGCTATGCAAGCCTCCGCCGGCGCCGCCTCGCTCTGCAATCGGCGCGCCCCGGCGAAATCGGCGCCGCCGAACCCCCGGCTTTCATCCGCCCTTGATGAGTTAAATGTTAGTTCTTAAAAAAATAATTCGAAAAAATAATAATGAAACGAACATAGTCTTTCATCTTATGTTAGTTTGAATAAAAATGAAAATAGAATCGAATTAGTCATCCCAAACGCGATTTAATTCTCCCCCGCCGCCTCAAAATAATACAGTATATGCATTGATCGATTGAATGTTTTTGTGGATAGTGCCTCCTGAAGGCTTGATAACTCCTCGGAAAAAACTAACATTATTGTTTAAATAATTCGGAGAAGTGGAAATCTTTGCAAGAATCTAATTTCCGGGTTGATTCGCAGTAATTTTCTGCCTTTCAAATCGAAGGATCGGCGCAGTTCCTGAAGCGGAAAAGAAGGGGATGATTCGATGTTTTAACCCCGAAAATGGCCGACTTTTCCAATCGGCCCCTGAGAGAGAAGGGAGGTGGTAGAAATCGATGTGCGCTCGCTGAATTGAAATCGGTCGCTGTAAAGCGAACGCCTGGCGAGCGGATGGCTTAACCGCATCGATAGAAAGAATCATTGAACGTCTGACAAAGATCCGCCTTTCCCGCCCTCTCCGGAAAGAAGAAGAGACGTGGACGGGCGGAGCGCAAAATTTCTGCACAAGGTATGCAACTGAGGAGAAAAATCAATGATGCGTAAAAGTATGTTTATTCTCATGATGTCCATCTGCGTAGCGGCCGCGCCCGTTTTCGCGCAAGTCGGCATCTTCGACCAAACCGCCGATTGGGGCGGCCCCGACTCTCCACCGCAGAGAGGCGATAACAAAGTCGCCGGCGGCGCCTCCCTTTCCGGGGATACATATATCCTCCAAGGCAACGGCGATGATATTTGGGAGAACAACGACGAAGGCTTCTTCCTTTACACCGACTTGTCCGGCAGCCAGACCTTGACCGCCCGCGTTCAGTGGGTCGATTCCGGCGGCGGAAACGAATGGGCCAAAGCCGGCGTCATGATCCGCGAAGAAGGCGCTCGAGCCGGCTCGCGCCACTTCTGGCTCATCTTCCGATCCGGTACTGGCGCAGTCCTTGGCGATCGCACCGAAGCTCAGTGGCGCGATGAGGCGGACGCCGCCTCCGGCAACGTTGAAATCCGCACCGCCGACGATCAACCCGTCAACGAGCAGGGTAACGGCGTTTGGCTTCGCGTAACTCGCATCGTCGAAGCGAACCTGGTAGTCGGCCAGTATTCCTATGACGGCGTCAACTGGGAAGCGGCGGGCTCTCGCCCGGCGGCATTCCAGGATGCAGCGGCCTATGGATTGGCCATCACCAACCATGAAGACAACGAACTGCTCGCCAAAGCCGAATTTTCCGACGTTTCTCTCGAACCTGCTTTTGTGATTGTCGGCAGCCGCTCCATCGCCGGTCCGACCTATTTCAACTCGAATTCCTTCTACAAGGGCGGCGATGAGTTTACTGTGACCATCCCTCTCACAAGCACCTTCGCCGATGCGCAAAGCATCGATGTGACGGAATCCGTTCCGGCGGGCTGGACGGTCAGCGAAATCAGCGACGGCGGCGCCGAAAGCAGCGGCGTGATTACCTGGACTGGAATCTCCGTCGATAATGGACAGAGCGCCTCTCTGTCTTATAAAGTCACCGTTCCCGCCGATCCCGAATTGACCGTCTCCTTCAGCGGAAGCGTCAATGGAGAGACGACGATTGCCGGCTTTGCATCGATGGCTATCTTGGGCGACAGCCTCGGCATCTTCGACGCACACGGCGACATCGGCGCCGTAGCCGCGGCCGGCGACGCCAACTACAACGAAAATCGCCAGGAATACGAAGTCATCGGCAGCGGCGCCGACATCTGGGGCAACGGCGATGAATTTCATTATGTCTACAAAGAAATCAGCGGTCCTTTCTCTATGAGCGGCTTGGTCGAAGCCGATCCATGGGAAAGCTCCGACGAATGGGTTAAAGCCGGTTTGATGATTCGCGATAATTTGAACGCCGACTCTCCCCACGCGTTTGCTCTCATTCGCCCCGATTTTCAGATCGACTTCGGCTGGCGCTCGGAAAAAGCCGCCAGCTCTTCCGACTCTGGACTCAATACCGACGCCTACGGTGAATTTGAAGTCGAAAAGATCGGCAATAAGATTAACCTGTACTACTATGCCAGCTCCACCGGCGAAAAAACGCTGGGCCAAACCTTGACCATCCCCATGGAAGATCCCGTCTACGTCGGCTTGGCCGTCACCTCGCACAGCGACGGCAATCTGTCCGCCGGCTATTTCATGGACGTCGAACTGACCGAGTACGCCGGCTACGCCGTTCGTGAACTGGCTTCGCAGGTTCTTCCCTTCGGCGGCGGAACAGTCGCCGGCAATAAAGTCTCCGTCTTCATTACTCCTGGACAAACCTCCAGCGATACGTTGACGGAAGAACTTCCCGCAGGCTGCACGGCCGAAAATATTGTCGTCACCAACGGCCAGGCTTCTTTCTCCGGCGGCAGGATTTCCTGGAAACTGGACAGCCTGACCGGCCAGGCCGAAATGACCTACGACCTCGTCATCCCCGATTCGTTCGGAGTTCAGGCGGCTCAGTTCGGCGGATCCTTCGCCGGCCTGTCCATCGAAGGCGATAACGGCATGTATCCGGTCTTCTTCGAAATTCCTTTTGTCGATCAGGTCGTCACCTTGGACGGCGTCTTGGAAGAGGGCGAGTATGAAGGCGCCTACACCGAAACCTTCGATCACGCCGATAAAACTCCTCCGGGCGTCCATTGGTCTCCCGACGGCGCCGAAGTCGATGCGGAATTGGAAAACGCCACTTTCCACATCTTCCACAACAACGACTATATCTTTGTCGCGATCGACGTCGTGGATAAAATCGGCCTCGACTTCGAGAGCGGGTTGCCGGATATATGGAAAAACGACTCGACCGAATTGCACTTCGACGGCAATCTGAGCCGATCCAATCCTAAAGATAACAACGCGTATGGATTCCAGGCGGTCGTTCTCGGAAGCGGAGAACTCGTCGGCGGCAACGACGGCCCGGCGATGGTTGAATTGCCCAACGGCGGCTATGCCTCCACCAACGGCGCTTACTGGAATGCAGGCGCGAAAGTCAAGGATACGGAAGACGGCTATATCGTTGAATACGCCATCGACAAAAGCAAAATCCTCGATCCCGTGGATCGGACGGTCATCGGCTTCGAAATCCTCATGAACAGCGGCGCCGGCACCGGCGATCGCACCGGCAAATGGGGCTATTGGAACACCAGCCTCGGCGCCGATGAAACCGATGCGGAACATTGGGATAACGAACAAGGTTGGGCCATCGTCGAATTGGTCGGCGGCGGCGGAACCGGCGTTTCGGATTGGAGCCTGTTCTAACCGGCAGACTTCATCCCATTCACAATGCGATCAAAAGGGCGATGGAACACTCCATCGCCCTTCTTCTATCAACGCCTCTTTTTATGCCGGCATGCTGGCCGGCGCGTTGATCTCAACAGGGAGTTCGGTTATCGTGTCGTATAAAGTCAGCTCCGACATCCGCGATGAAAGATTCTTGCAGGCGGCGCATGAAAGACGATATTTACGACCTGGCCTTTCAACAGGAAGAAGCATACTGGTGGTATGTCGCCCGCCGCCGCATTCTTCTCGACTGCGTTCGCGCTCTACTCCCGAAACAGTCGGCTGGATCCAAATCCGATATTCTTGAATATGGCTGCGGAACCGGATGTACGCTCTCTTCTTTATCCGGCTGCGCCGATGTCTACGGCATGGACGCCTCCCCCAAAGCCTTGGATTACTGCCGCAAGCGGGGTTTGACCCGCCTGCACCGCATCGATGCGCAGCAGCCTCTCCCTGAAGCCAATCCCTTCCATGCATCCTTCGATCTCATACTTCTGCTCGATGTGCTCGAACATCTCGACGACGAAATCGCGGTTCTGCAGATCCTTCGCGCCTGGCTCAAGCCGGGCGGATCTCTGATCGTCTCCGTTCCCGCCTTCCCATGCTTATGGAGCGGCGAAGACGTCGTTTCTCATCATCGCCGCCGCTACACCAAAAAGAGTCTGCGCCGAACCCTGCGCCGCGCCGGCTTCCATACTGTCCGGGAAACCTATTTCAATTTTTTCCTATTCCCCCTGCAGGCCTCCGCCATCCTCGCCAACCGCCTCTTTCGCCCGCATGCTTTAACTCAATCCAATCTCAAGCCGCTTCCCCTTCGGCTGAATTCTTTGTTAACATGGATCATGTCATCCGAGCGGTGCGCGTTGAAATTCGTGAATCTGCCCGCGGGCGGATCCGTTTTATCCATCGCCAAACCGTCATGATGGATTGGAAATTCAAAGAAAGGATTTGATCGATGAAATCAAAAATACTTCGAGCCTGCTCCGCTGTTCTTCTTCTTGAGGCGATCGTTTTTCTATCATGCTCCGCCGCCCGGACCGTGCGAAAAATCCCCGTCGCCGAAGGATTGGCCGCCCACCCGGTCAACGGCGGCCGCTGCCTGATCTCCGACGCCGAACATCAATACCTGGCCTTCTATGACGGCGATCATCAAATGACCGTCGCCAAACGCCGCCTCGGCGACGATCAGTGGGAATTCGCCAAACTGCCCGAAAAAGTAGGCTGGGACACCCACAACCGGGTCATCCTGTTTCAAGACCGCGACGGCTTTCTTCACATCACCGGGAACATGCACTGCGCCCCCCTCAAATATTACCGCACCAGCCGCCCCGGCGACATTCAATCCTTCCAGCCCGTCCACACCTGGGCGGGATTCTACGAAGAGCGCGTGACCTACCCCAATCTGCTGGTTCTTCGCGACGGCTCGCTTCACATGATGTATCGCCACGGCGGCAGCGGCAATGGCAAGCGCCTTCTCGTTCATTACGACGAAAAAACGCAGACCTGGAGCGGCGCCGGCGACGCCTTCATCAGCGGCATGGAGCACAAACCGGACTGCAACGCCTATCCCTTCGGCGCCATTCAGGAAGACGCCCAAGGCGTCCTCCACATCGCCTGGTGCTGGCGCGAAACCCCCGACGTCGAAACCAATTACGACGTGTGCTACGCCAAAAGCCTCGACGGCGGCTTCACCTGGCTGCGCCGGGACGGTTCGAAATACGATCTTCCCATCCGCCCCGAAAACGCCGAAGTGGTCGATGACATCGATCAGAATTCCGGACTCATGAATGGAGGCTCGCTGGCCGTCGACCGCCGCGGCGTCCCCTACATTGGATACACGCGCTTCGACGAAAACGGCTTCAATCAAATGTACGTCGCCGCGCCCCAAGATGGAAAATGGAAAATCGTGCAGGTGAGCAATTTCCAAAAACGCTTCTGGTTTGAAGGGAGGGGAACCATTCCCCAATCTCCCGCCATCCCCCGCTTATCCGTCGATCAAGACGATCGCCTCCATATTCGGCAGGGCGGCAAAGAATGCGTGGCGCCGCTCGATCGGTTCTTCTCTCTGAAGCCGGATCAATGCGTCTACCGGCCGGCCGCCGAAGATTCTGTAGGCGTTCCCAACGTCCGCGCCGTCAACATCGGCCCTCTGCCCGAAGGGCAAGACCATTACATGCAGCAGGAAGTTGATAGACCCAACCGCGACCGCAAACCGGATAATCCGAAGCCGCCGACCATGATTTATCTCGTGGAAGTCGAATCGCCCGCAAACGGCGAGTAACAAGGCGCACGCGAGGAAAAACAAATGCACGACTCTTCTGCCGGCCGCCGACTCTCCGCCGCGTCGGCCGATTGAACGAAATCGCTCACAATAAAAAAGGAGGGACGACATTGCGCCGTCCCTCGCTCTTTTTAATGGGTGATAGAATGCTTGTGGAAGGGAAGCAGGCGGATGATCGCCGTCATCAAGCCTTCCGTTCTTTCCTCCGGCGCCGTGAAAGCCGATTCCACCATCCGCGCCAATCGATGCGGATCCATGGGGCGCGTTAAAATGTTCGTCGCTCCATATCGGTGCAGTTTCTTCTCTTCCACTTCATCCAACATGGAATAGACCAGAATGATGTTGGATGAATGGATCATGCCTTTTAGCAGCCAAACAATGTAAGTCGGTTCGGGTGTTTCTTTCGATTGACCGATGATGCAGATGGAGTGTGCATTCATCTGAACATGCTGCAGCAACTCCATTTCGTCTTTATGGTTTTTGAGTTTCCCTCCCGCTTGGGCGCAGAGTTTCTCTAACATTTTCTCTTCGCGGGGCTCTAATCCAAGAGATGAAACTTGAAATATATTTTCTCGTGGAGCAATCATTATATATAGTCTCCTGCATAATGATTCTCCCCAATGATCGCAGACATCCGATGCAATTTTTTCAAAGAACAATCTACCTTCTATTATTAGTAACATAACTTTTTAAACAAGACAGACTCACAGGATTATTTGATGGAAAAATGCTGATATTTTCATATTTTTATAATTGAATCGATGCAATTTTCCGTAAATGAATCGATGGAATGTTCCTGGATAGTTGAATGATGAATCTTCCGCGAAATGCACACAAAATCAGGATGACAGAGGGGAAAATAAAAATAATTTTCAGACCTTTACCCCTCAAAAAATATCGGATAATAGTATAATGGAATGAATCCAATATTCAGTTACTTACATTCAGGAGGTAATAGTCATGAAGCGCTTCTCGTATCAACTGATTCCCCTCATTTTGGCGGCCGCAGTCAACGCGCAGACCTTGTTGATTGACGACTTCGAGACCTATATCGACGATTACGATATCGAGTTGAACTGGATCTACTCGAAAGCGGGAGGGCCCGACGGCATGTTCGCCTACCTGGATATGGATAAAGCTCCCCAGGGCGAAAATTGCTTGTGGCTCGATGTGGATATGCCGGAAAAATGGTGGCATAACATCTTCCGAAAAGAAATCCCCGAAGCTCCGTTGGATTTAGCCGACTATCAAAATGTTCAGTTTCAGTTTTTCGGCGATGAAACCATCCCGTTATTACCGGATGGAATCTTAGGATTAAGTTTTACAGTATTTTTGTACGACAGCCAGGGACGCGCTCTGAATTTCTCCCTGCCTGGCGAGTATGTCTCGACCTCGGCTTGGCAGCAGGTCACCATTTCTCTGGACGCCTTCAACCAGGAAGAATGGGACGCCGGCTACGGCACCGCAAATCCCGACGCCAATCCCGCGGATATCACGGCCCTCGCCTTGATGTGCGTCGGCAATGATGTCAACCAGGTCGCCACATTCTGGGTGGACGACATCCAATTTGTCAGCGAACAGGCTTCCTCGTCCATCAACGGCGTCATCCTCGCGGATGGCCAACCCTTGGAGGGCGTCACCGTCTTTGCCGTCAATCAAACCACCATCAACCAGACGATCACTGATGCGGCCGGCGCTTATTCCTTTGCCGATCTTCATCAGGGCCGTCAATATCGGATTCTCCCCCTCGCCAAAAATTATGTCTTCGATCCCCCCGCCGCCTCGTTGACTTTGTTCAGCGACGCCTACACGCAGGATTTCACCGCATCGGTCAGCCCCTACAACAGCCTCGAACTCGAATCCCTCGCCGATCAGTTCGATGAAGGCGGACTCAATCCGGCCATCGTCTATCGCGGCGCGCGCGAATGGGAAAAGGAAGAAGAAGCGATCGGCGACTCTCGCCCCATCATCGATGTCACCCAGGATAAGTCTTTTACGGTCAATTTCCCCGACGCCGAAGAAGGGGAGGCCGTCATGTATGGCATCGAACCCAATACCCTCGACGGCGCCGACAGCCCCGCCTACGCTCTCGAAGTCGGCGGATTCTATTCCTGGGATATGCTGGCTTTCGGCCAGGATTCGGACGCAAACTATTTCGTCGAAGTCGACGCCTTCTGCGATGTGCGCTTTGATGCGCCCGAAAATATGTTTGACCGCGTCTCGCTGGGCCTCCATTGCAGCATCTACGATCCCGATAAACTCTCCTTGGACTCGTACGGCCAGAACAACATCTACCGCAGCTCCGGCGGTTACGCCATCTCCTTCGAAACCGATTCCGGCGACATCATTGCCCGTAAATACGCTCCCAATAACAGCAAAGCCTACGTTGTCAGCCGTTTGGAAGGATTTGCCGAAGATTATGCCCGCATCACACTCGACGACAGCGGCTGGCATCGCTTCCGCATCGAATACCTCAACGGACAGATCACTTTCTACGTGGATGGCGAGCAGGTCGCCCAAGTTGAAGACGACGAATATCCTTTCGGACCGGCGGGATTGCACTACCGCGCCTGCTACAGCGATTCTCTGACCGATATGGCCTACATGAATCACGCGCGCTTCGACAACCTCAAAACCGGCCCCACCTCCGAGACGGGCGTGCAGGATTGGATGCTCAATTAACCGGCGCCCCAATCCCGAGTCTTCATTCAAACGAAACACCCCATCAGCCCCCGCTCCGGGGGCTGATTCTATTAAATGGAAACCACTAAACGGCTTCTCTTTTAATATGTAGAAAAATTGGCAGCCCTCATCCCCGCCCATGCCCCATCCGTTCTTTCCCTCCATAGTATACTAAGAGCCGTCTATACTCGATTGGAGGAAAAATTAGATGAACGCTTCGAAAATGCTCTATCGCCCTCTGGGACGCTGCGGGACCAAGGTCAGCCTCTTCAGCCTCGGCGGGTGGACCACCTACGGCGAAAGCGTCGCCGATAAGCAGACCATTCGCGACATCATCCGCTCCGCCTTCGAAGCGGGCGTGAACTACTTCGACATCAGCGACGTATACAACAAAGGCGAAACCGAAAAAGCCATGGGCGAAGTGCTGCGCGAGTTTCCCCGTCACGAACTGGTCATCGCCAGCAAAGTCTTCTTCCCAATGAGCGACGACGTCAACGACCGCGGCTTATCCCGCAAGCACATCATGGAATCCATCGACAAAAGCCTTCAGCGCATCGGCGTCGACTATCTCGACCTCTACTTCTGCCATCGCTGGGATGATAAGACGCCCCTCGAAGAAACCGCCCGCGCCATGGACGATCTCGTCCACCGCGGCAAGATCTTCTACTGGGGAACCAGCGATTGGAACGGCCGGCAATTGCAGGATGTCCATGCCCTCTGCCGCGAGCGCAATCTCTACGCCCCCCAGGTCGAACAGCCGCGCTACAGCCTGCTGGCGCGCAAGCCGTTCGAATCCGACGTCGCCCCGGCCGCCGCTTCTCTCGGCATGGGATTGGTGACCTTCAGCCCCTTGGCCTATGGCGTCTTGACCGGGAAATATGACGGCGGCATCCCCTCCGGCGCGCGCTTGGATCGAATCGAGTGGCTGCGCGGGCGCTATAACACCGACGCCTGCCTGCAAAAAGTCCGCGATATGAAGCGCATCGCCCGCGACGTGGGCTGCACCCGCTCCCAACTGGCCTTGGCTTGGATCGCCTCCCATCCCGGCGTATCCAGCGTCATCACCGGCGCCACCCGACTCGAGCAGCTGCGCGAAAATCTGGGCGCCCTCACCGTACAGATCTCCGACGACGTCAAACGACAATTAGACGTACTGTTCGCAAACGCTTAAAACCAGTGGGGAGTTGGTAGTGGATAGTGAATAATGATTAATGCTACCCACTCCCTACCATCTATTTACATTGATTGGCGAAAAATTGGAATTACAATCTCCATGATTCGCTGAAAATTCATCGAACATTCATCCAAGGGAAAAGGATCCTCGTTGTTTATGAATCAAGACTCCATCCTGGAATTCCGCGTCCGCTATGCCGATACCGACAAGATGGGAGGAATTTACCATTCCCGCGTTCTGGAATGGTTCGAAATGGGCCGGACGGAATTGTTTCGAAAGAAAGGAACTCCCTATACGGAAGTTGAATCGCGCGGCGTGTTTCTCCCCATCGTCGAAGCGCATGTCCAATACAAGCATCGGGCCTGCTATGATGATCTGCTGCGTCTCAGCGCCGACTCCCGCATGCACGGGAAGGCGCGCATTCAATGCAGCCATCTCATTGTCCACGCGCACTCCGGCGAAGCGGTCGCCCAAGGATACACCATCCATGCCTGCGTCGACTCCGGCGGCAAAGTCATACGCCCCCCGCGCTGGCTGGTGGAGCTGATTCAATCGTAAAACGAAGGGCGTCCGATCAATCAAGGCGGATTCGATGCCGCCCGCCCTTTGCTTCAATGACGGCGTCGATGATGGATCGAATCCATACGCGATTCCCCGGTGAATCCAATTCTCCGAAGGCCGGCGCCTTCGGAAAGAATGCGAGAAAATGGTATGAAACAATCTGATCGTATGTTGCTGAGTGGAAACGAAGCGGTCGCCCTGGCCTCCCTCAAGGCGGGCGTCGCTTTGGGCGTCGGTTATCCCGGAACGCCTTCCACTGAAATTCTCGAAAATTTTTCTGAATTGGGCGGTAAAGCGCAATGGTCGCCCAACGAAAAAGTCGCCCTCGAAGTGGCTATTGGCGCGGCCTTCGCCCAGACGCGCGCCCTGGCGACCATGAAGCATGTCGGCTTGAACGTCGCCGCCGATCCCCTCTTCACCGCCGCCTATACCGGCGTATCGGGCGCCTTGGTCATCGTCTCGGCCGACGATCCCGGCATGGCCTCCAGCCAGAACGAACAAGACAATCGCCGCTATGCCGAAGCGGCCGGCCTCCCTATGCTGGAGCCTTCCGATTCGCAGGAATCGTTCGACTTCATGCTCCAAGCCGTCGGCGTCTCCGAACGATGGGGCATTCCCGTGATCCTGCGCATGACCACCCGCGTCTGCCACTCCAAAACGGTCGTCCATCTTCACGAAGCGTCTTCGCCCCCCCGCTCGCCGCAGTTCGTCCGCGACATCAAAGGCCGGGTTATGATCCCCGCTTACGCGCGCCCCGCTCACCGAAGGCTGCGCGCCAAACTCAACGAAATCG
>JAFGTC010000034.1 GCA_016934335.1 Candidatus Omnitrophota bacterium
AGACGGTTTAAGTCTCAATGTATCCGCCACGCAAATGAACGCCCGCCTGGAAGTCGATTCCAAATACGCCGCTTTTTACACGCCGGAAGAAATCGAGCGTTATCTGAAAGAGAACAATATTGTTTTCGGCGTCCAGACGAACGTACTGAAGGATATTTTCCGGGAAAAAATGTTCAACGAATCCATTCTGGCGGCCAGGGGGCGGCCGGTTCGTCACGGCAAGGATGGATACATCGATTGGAAAGTGGATTTATCCATTTTGGACGGGGCCAAATTGGTGGAGCAGTCCGGCCGAGTCAATTGGAAGGATCAACACCACATTCTGCAAGTGGAAAAAGACGAACTTTTAGGGCGATTGGTCGAGCCGACCGAAGGGAAGGAGGGCCGAACCGTTCACGGGGAGAATCTTCCCGCCAATTCAGGAAAGGAAGCCAAGTTTCCCGCGGGCAAGGGAGTGTTCGTTACAGAAGACGGGAAGGAGATGTACGCGGAAATAACCGGCGTGGTCTGCCGGGACGGCGAGAAAATATCCGTCAGTCCAACGTACACGGTTCAAGGCGACGTATCCTATGATATTGGGAACATTAACTATAAGGAGACGGTCGTCATCGCAGGAAACGTCTTACCGGATTTCGAGATTCGAGCAGGCCAGGATATTCATGTGAACGGTCTGGTCGAGGGGGCGCTGTTGGAGGCGGGAGGAAACATTTATATCAACGGGGGCATTCAAGGGAATCAAAAAGCTATCGTGAAGGCGCAAGGCGACGTCACGGTGAAGTTCATCAACAACGCCAGAGTCGAAGCGTGCAGGGATGTGATCGTCAATGGCGCGATCACCAATTCGGAGGTCAGCGCGGGCTGCCGGGTGCAGGTGAAGGGGGCGAAAGCCGTGATCGTCGGAGGGGCGGTCAATGCGGAGAAGAGCATATCCGCTTCGGTGATCGGTTCGAACCTGGGCGCGAAAACGCGATTGGAATTGGGCGCAGGGCTGAAGCGAAAAATGATGCATCGAACAGAACAAGCCAAAAAACTGCAGGAGATTCTGGCGAACTATAAGAAGCTGCAGCAGGCGGCGAATTCACTGAATAAACTGCGCGATGCAGGTCTCTTGAACCAGGAGCAGACGGCTTTGCGATTAAAGATCATACGGAGCGGGCTGCAATTGCAGACGCAGATCAAGCAGATGCAGGAGGAGCAGAACGTCCTGCAGGAAGAGATCGAAGCGTCGCGAAAGGATATGAAGGGCGTGGCGGTGAAAGAGATCGCCTGGCCGGGAGCGCAGATTACAATTCTAGAGCATCAATATTTTGTTAAAACGCAAATTTCGAAAGCGATTTTCGCGCTTGTCGACAAAGAGATCGTAGTATCCGGCTACAAGGAGGGGGAAAAGAAATCGAGCGGAAAAGCGCAAGAGAAAGATAAAAAAGAGAAAGAAAACAAAGAGCCGCCCAAAGAGGCCGGCGACCGCGAATTAAAGAAAAGCGGCGAATCGCCGTAAACCGCAAATCCGGCAACCTATGAAACTGATCCTATAAAACAGCCAAGGAGGAGGTTGATCCTCTCCTTGGCTGTTTTGCTTGAAGGAGCGGGCGGCGAGGCGCGACGTCAGTCCTGGTAATCCTTTCCGTTGAGGCTTCGGGCGACGGAAGCCAGCCAGTTTTCAAGCTGCGTTTTCATGGTTTGAACTTTTTGGGGGCGGCTTTCAAGCAGATCGTTCGATTCATCAGGATCGTCGGCGAGGTTGTAGAGTTCCATTTGAACGGCGCCGTCATTGGATTGAATGCGATGCAGTTTCCAAGGCCAGTCGAGCCAGGCGGCGTGACCCGGGAACGAGTCTTCGGGATATTGCTGCGAAATCACCGCCGATTCCAGCCGCAGGCGGGAAAGTTGGCTGTACTGCCGGCCGGATTGCTGCGCCTGCAGCAGGTCGGCCATCCAGGTTTTGCTGGGAGTGGAGATTCCGCGAGTGGGATGATCCCAAAATCCGATGGGCGCCGGTCTTTCGCTCATGTTGCCTTCGAGCAGGGGGAGGAGGCTGACGCCGTCCAGAGGCGGCTGATTTTCGAGTGAAACGCCTGCGACATCCAGAAGAGTCGGGTAGATATCGGATGTGCAGCATGGGACGGCGCTGCACACGGGATCGGGAAGGCGGGCGGGCCATTCCAACATGGCGGGGACTCGAAGTCCGCCTTCGTAGATTTGCCCTTTATAGCCGCGGCCGCCGGTAGCGCCCAGATTAGGAAGGCCGCCGTTGTCGCTGCAATACCAGAGGATGGTGTTTTCGTGAATGCCGAGATCGCGCAGTTCCCGGCGCAGTTTTCCGAAGGCGCGATCCATGGCGGTGATTTCGCCGTAGAAGTGCTGGACGTTCTCTTTTTCATGGCTGTAGAGACGCCGATCGTCGTCGAGAGCGATGTGGGGATTATGAGGCGAGCCGAACCAGACCACGGCGAGAAACGGCCGGGGAGACTCCGCTCGTCTGCGAATGAAATCGATGGCGGCGTCGACGGTGAGCATAGAGCTTTCGCCCTGGAGGGAAACCGCATTGCCCTCGCGGCTGAGAATGGGATCGTTGTCGAAGAAATTGGGGGCGGACAGCCATTCATCGAAGCCGCTGGCGCCGGGATTGACGGGGCTGCCGCTTTCGACCGAACCCAGATGCCACTTGCCAAAATGGCCGGTTATGTAGCCCGCCGTCTTGAGGGCTTCGGCGAGAGTGATTTCCTGCGGGCGGAGGGTATGGCCCCATTTGAAGCAGCCGAAGCGGTTGGGGTGGCGGCCGGTCATGACGCTTCCGCGCGTGGGAGAGCAGACGGGAGCGGCGGCGTAGAAGCGGTCGAAGCGCAGAGTCGAGGATGCGAAAGCGTCGAAATGGGGCGTTTTCAGGACGGGATGGCCGTTGTAGGCCATGTCGCCCCATCCCTGATCGTCGGCCATGCACAGAACGATGTTCGGTTTGGGCCGGCCGGGATTGTTCGAGGCGGCGGTGGAGGATGCGATCGGCCGGGCGGCTATGGTTATGCCTGCGCCCAAGGTTTTTAGAAAGCAACGGCGTCCCGTCTTCATGATTGTCTTCTCCTTTTTTTTCTGTGATTCATAAAGATACATCTGTTTTCATTATCCATACCAATTTTGGGGCCGGTTGGCAATATGCGTCAAAAAAATTTTTTTGTGCTTGACAGGTTATGGTTATAGGTGTATTGTTTATATGTAAACATTATAGAGCGGCCGGATGCGGCAGGGGAACTATTTGCTGTGGCCGCCTTGAAGAAGAACCGGTATGATTCGACTCAGGAAGATTCAGCGGAATCGGGGAAATGCGGAGATGAAGCCATGTACGAATTGATCCTATTTCTTGTCGTCGTGTTAAACGTGCTGTTTTTGTTTGGAACGATCGCCGGCATCTGTGCGTTGGCGAAAAGCCGGGTTTTGAAAGATTACATCCAACAGTTAGAGAACAAAATCGACTATCTGCAAAAAAAACTGACTGAACTTCACCGCTATGTGCAAGAGCACATCGCGCCAGCGGCCGAGGGAGATCAAGAAGAAAGCGCCCCGGCGCCCCAGGACGCGGCGGCCCAGGCGTCGGCGGCCCAAGACGCGGCGGGCATCGTCGCCGAGGAGATGGAGGAGCGTCCTGCGCCGGCGGAGGAGAGTCAAGCGGATGAAGCGATTGAACCGCCGGAAAAGCCGGCGCCTTCCGCGCCGCCGATCACGGCCCCGTCTCCGCCTGCGGTGGAAGCGTTCGAACCGGCGCTGGAGGCGGCGGCGCCCGAAGCGCCTTTCATCCAAGAAGAGGCGGTTAAGG
>JAFGTC010000282.1 GCA_016934335.1 Candidatus Omnitrophota bacterium
CATTTTAGACAAAGGTCTCAATCAGGCGGGCGTCCATTTTTCCCTGCAATATATCGCCAAAGGTTTCGTCGTACTCACAGCGGTGTATATTGACGTACGGAGACGATCTTAAATATATTAAAAACAACTAGATAGATTGATGATACTTTTAAGTTTCAGAGAAAACATACTCATAAATAATTTATATATACGTATTATATATAATCTATAAAAACCTGAATTAATTTAACTAATACTCATAGATAAATTAGCAAAAATAAATATTTATAATTTAATTGTCCACAGTATTCTATCGCTGTTTACTTTCAATTTTTCACATGTTAATATCTGTGTAGGTTTTTAACGGGGAATGATGAAGGGAGATAATTATTATTAGCATCCATTTATCTTAAATTTTCCATTTATTAAGTAGGTACTAAATTAGGAGAAAACGTTATGAGAGATTTTAAAAAAGTATTATTCTTGACAGGCTTATTGGCGCTCGTTTGCCTGCCGATGACATCCATGAGTCAATCCGTAAAAATAACCAGTTACCCCGTGGATATATCCTCAGCTTTTAATGTAGATGGTTTTATGGTTGATGCAAATGATGGAACCTTACCTGATACACTAGGTTTGGATGGAGGCGGCGCTCGAGTTCAATCGGAAACGCTACCGGCGGACTTTGTCGACGGCGAGCCCAATTATACCGAACAAGGCGATGTTCAATTTTTGTTGGGACCCACGCTGGCCGCTGGGACAATCGACGCTTATCGCCCTGATGGAACTACCTTTGACATTGCAGAAAAAATCCAATACGATGCAGTATATTTGGCCTTGATGTCCGGTAATGGAAATTTCCCAGGAAGCGCCTGGGCCGGACAAGACAACATGACCATTACTTATACTGATGGCTCTTCGCAAGAAATCGCCATCGGCCTGGTCAACGACTGGTTCTGGTCGCCGCCGACATGGTTTAAACCGGAAAGCGGCAATGAAGATGAAATCCTGGTCAATCTACTCTGCCATGAGAGCGATTTGAACGAGCCGAATTATATTTACGAATTCAGTGAAGATAATCGGCATGATTATGGCCAATACCGCTACGTCAATGGCGATCCGGATTCGGCCTTTTTGGTCTACCGACTGCCTTACGAAGCCGGCGCAAAACTGTATTTGGAAATGTGGGGCAATTACCGCGTAGTTATCAGCAAAGAGCCCCCTTATGGCAATCCTGATGCAGTTGAAATGGCCAAAGTTGAAACGCCTTATCCGGGCGGCGGAGACGGCTACAATCCCAACCGGGATAAGTATGTATTCGATCCAGCCGAATATATCTCGGATCTCGGAGATGAATTCTACATCGAATTCACGGATGCTTTTCCGGGAGAAGCTCCTGATGGCGACAGTGGGAACTGGGGCGCCAGAATTCACCGCATCGCCCTCTTTACGGGGCCAGTAGTTGAGACAAGCACAGGCGACCGCTTGTTCCCCGATCTCATTCGTTCGGACGGCGCATCACCTGACGGCGGCTTGATTTTGATCAAAAAAACTTATCCTTTAGATGGAGAAAAAGCCGTTGATTCGATCACGATGCCCAATCTGTTTCCTAATGCGGAGCCATACTTGACCTGCTTTGGAATGACGTTGGGCGTGATTGAAGAAGGAACGGGCATAGAATCATTTATGCTCTACTAAGAATAATAGTTCCTCCCGTCGATTTCCCCGTAAAACCAACTCCTCCATCCATCCCGGATGGGGGAGTTTTTTTTGATGCAAACAATTATGACTCCATCCGACCTCAGAAAACATTGACATGTGCAACAAACTTGCGCATAGATTCTTCAAGAATTTCTATGTTGAAACGCGCCGTTTGTAATCGCTTCTCCTCCCTTCTGGAATAATTTGAGATTGTTCAAAATAACGACGAAATCGACAATGCCGCCATCGGGCCGCCTGTATCAAGGGCCGCCACACGGCGTGCGTCAAACGATGTCGAATTAAAAACGTCCACAGGCGGTTGGATCGTTTGTACAAATAACTCATCGCCATATACCCCGGCGCATCGGCAAGCTGCGAAGGCCTTCGGCGCCAAATCGATCGATGCGAAAACAAACGTTTATAACACCATCGATAGCCTTCCTCCAACTGATCGGGAGAAAGACGCTTTGGCAGGAATACGCAGTGAGAGGTGTCATACAAATCCCAATTGCGATGAAGCAGCCGCCCTTCGGATTCCAATCGGCGGAATAGCGGCGTGCCCGGGTAGGGCGTCAAGATATGAAAAGTGGCGCATTCAAGCCGGTTTTTTTCGATCCAATCCACCGTTCTCGCAAAAACATCCGGATCGTCGTGATCGAATCCAAAAACAAAACTTCCGTTCACTTGAATGCCCGCTTCATGGAAGAGTCTCACCCGTCGAGCGAAGTCGTCAGGCCGAGGCGATTTTTTATGAGCCGCTGCTAAATTCTCACAGTTTAGAGACTCAAATCCGATAAACACGCCTGTGCATCCCGCTAAAGCCATTTCGCGAATTAGCGACGGATCGTCCGCCGCATCGACCGATACGGCCGCGCTCCAAATTTTCTGGAGAGGACGAAGTTGGCGGCATAACTCTCGTAAATATTCCGGCTTCGATCCGAGATTATTGTCGGTAAAAACGCCGTACGGCTCATTGAGAGAGGCAAACTCGCTCACCACCTGTTCGATGTCGCGCTGTTGAAAGGGCTGATGAAAATTTCGCGTCGAGAGATAACAAAAATCGCAGCGATTATGACAGCCCCGCGCAGCGATTAAACTGGCAGTCGTTAAAAAATCCCCTCTATGAAGAACATCTCGGCGAGGAAGAAGCTCCTCCCGATACGGTGCAGAATAACTTCCCTCGTATCGCTTTTTCAATCGCCCGTCTTCTATATCCCGCAAGATTTCAGGCCAAAGCTGAACTCCCTCGCCGATGGCCAACGCATCCGCATGCGGTTCGCATTCTTCCGGGCAACTTTGTACATGGAGACCGCCGAGCACGACCTTGGCGCCGCGCTCTCGATGCCAATCCGCCAATTCGAACGCGCGGCGGGCAAACGTCAAATGAACCGTGACGCCCACAACTGCCGGAAAGGGATCGACGGGAGGGCTTCCTTGTAAGAGGTTCTCATCCCAGTATCGCACTTTCCAATGGCTCGGGGTGGCGCCGGCAATGGAAAGCAACGCCAGGGACGGCGTTAAAACATGCTTGCCAAAACTGGCATATGGATCTTTGGGATAAAACGGATTGATCAACAATGCATAATTTGGAAGAGGCGCAGACGCGTCCTCATCCTTCAAGACCGGCGGGATTTTCATTTGCTTTGGATAAAAGAGAGAGAAAGAATCTAATGACATATCAATTCCTCTATAAACTGAAACAAAAACATTCAATAAACAAGAATCTAAAATCAAATCCATCCCAATTCGCTTAACCTAATTACTATATTTATCATTCAGGAGCATTCTCGAACCAGTCTGAATCCGAGGCTGTAATGAAAGTCAATCTGCTGTTCTTTCATACGGTTGGCCGATCGGCAGTCTTCTGCGGGAGAGAAAAAACAGCCGCCGCGAAACACGCGATTCGTCCATGGACTGATTGAACTCCAACCTTTGGCTTGAATTTCTGGATCCGTTTGCTCCCCCCGATCACAGGCTGGAACCCACCGATCCGACGTCCACTCCGATACATTGCCATGCATATCGTAGAGCCCCCACGAATTCGGGCGTTTAACGCCGACTATATGAGTTTCCATGTCATCGTTGTCGCCGCTCCACCACATATATTCATCGGCCTCGTCCAGCGAATCGCCGAAGAAAAAACGCGTCTTTGTCCCGGCGCGGCAGGCGTACTCCCACTCCGCCTCCGTGGGAAAGCGAAAAGTTCCCTGCCCTAATTGATTCAACCGGCGGATGAATCCCATGCAGGCCGTCCATCGTACTTTTTCAACGGGATGATCGGGCTTTCCCTTAAACTTGGAGACATGTCGGCCGACGACCGCCTCCCATTGCGCTTGGGTGATTTCATATTGGCTCATGTAAAACGGCCGGCTGATGGCTGCATAATGAAGCGGCCAATCATTCTTGGACCTGCCAGTCTCTTCTTCCGGCGATCCCATGATAAAGGATCCGGCCGGAATCAATACCATTTCCAATTTTTTGGCCCCGTCTTTAAGTTTAGAGAGTTCAATCGTAATGGTCTTTGCCGGAGATGAGACGGTAAGATTCTCCTCCTTTTCCCGGGATGGTTTTCTCTCTTTTACAGCCGCCGTCGCAATCGCGAATAGGATTGCAATAACCGCAATGTTCAGCATGGCTGTTTTCATGTTACGCCTCCTGAATTCGTGATTCATCGTGCGGCCTGAGCCGGCGCGGCGCCGAATCGCCGCTCACGATGATGAAAAGCCGACATGGCTTCCTCTAAATCGCTCTTATCGAAATCCGGCCACATTCGTTGGGTGAAGAACAATTCCGCATAGGCGCTTTCCCAGAGCAGGTAATCGCTCAAACGCTGTTCGCCTCCGGTGCGAATGAGCAAATCCACGTCGGGCGCGCGGTCATCCAGGTTGTTCGCTTTTCCCAGCAGGCCGCTGAAGTCTTCGCGCGTCAAATCCCGCCGCTCTGATAAAGAGATAGCGCGCAGGATGGAATCGCGCGACGAGTAATCGACGGCAATGCGAAGATGAAGCGCTCCTCCCCAGCGAGTCGCGTTTTCCGCCGCCGATATGGCCGATCGCAACACAAGGGAAAGACGGTCTCGCCTGCCGATCACGCTCAAACGAACGCCGTTCGCTATGCAATTCTCTTTTTCATTTTGAAAAAACTCATAAAGCAAACTCATCAATTGCTTGACTTCGCCTTCGGGGCGGCGCCAATTATCCGAGGAAAACGCGTAAAGCGTCAGGACGGAGACGCCCAGCCCCGGGGCCGCTTCGACGACGCGGCGCACGGCTTTGGCGCCCTCGCGATGCCCTTCGCCGCGTGGCAAACCGCGCTGCGTCGCCCAACGGCCGTTGCCGTCCATAATGATCGCCGTATGAAAGAATGAGTAGTCTTGTAAAGTACTTTGCATAATAAAGTTCACCTCGAAAAAAAATTATTATTCTCGCATGGCCTGGATCAGGGCCTCCATATGAGCCAAATACCTCTCCAAAGCGCTGCGCCCCGCCTTGGTCAAACGGTAGACGGTCTTAGGGATTCGCCCTTCAAATGTTTTTTTACATATAATATATTCAGCGTCCTCCAGTTTTCGGGCGTGAACGCTCAAGTTCCCATCCGTGGTTTTGAGAATCTTTTTCAGTTCATTGAAACTCAACGATTCATTGACGGCCAACGCGCTGACGATTCCCAGCCGCATGCGTTCATGAATCAATTGATCCAGTTTCGTAGGATCCGATTTGGAAGCAATCGTATGCACGACGCGCAGTCCTTTCGATGCGTCTTGTTGTTCGACTTTCTGTTCCTTTTTGAGTGCGGTTTGTTTAGCCACCGTGCCTCCATGCAATAATCCCGCCGAACAGAAGATGCAGTCCTCCAAAGCCGAAAGCCAGCATTCCATTGGGCCAATGAGGCAGTAAAAACAGAGATGCGATCCCCGCTCCAATAAAACAAAATCCCATCACGGGAACGACCCGCACTGAAAACATACCGCCAGTGACGACGCCGGCTCCATACAGCAGCAGCCACAACGCCGGTAAAATTTCGATCTGCCCGCTTCGGTAAAGAACAAACGTCAGAGGAATTCCCACAAGAATCGGCACAAATAGATTCAACATGAACCGTCCTCCCGCACCCGAGAAAAGCGAGAGCTGCGCCAAGCGGGCTTTGTAACGCATGAACGCCATGCCAATCGAGAGCGCTAGCGCCGCCTCGAGAAGCCAGATAAGCAGCCAAGCGTTCAAGGAAGACGCATGGGACGCCGCCCAGGCTGTGATCAAAGCCGTGCCGCCCACGGCCGTCATTCCCCAACCGGGCACAGCCGTGAACGAAGTGGATCGCTCCATGGTTTCCCGAATAAAACGGAGATCGTTCATGGCGTGCGCGTGCAACGCCGGCGGGTCGAGAGCCTGACTGCGAAGCGAACGGTCGACGGTCATGCGAACAGTCCTTTCCTGGATATTGCGTCGTCAAGAACTTTATTATACAAAGTTGCTAATCAAAAAAAAGAGTCTTTTTAACTTTTTTTCTTGATTTTGAGCATCATTCAATTAACGCATCCCCATTCACAAAGTAACATCTTTTTTCTTTCCCGCTCAAAAAATGATGCATCAAGAAGAAATCCCCCAGAGCGCGCCCCGGGGGATTTCGATCGGATTGTCCGAATAATAAGTCGCTTACGCCATAGCGTCCGCCACGATTTCCGCGATATCCTTGACATGCACTTTTTCCTGGACGCCTTCTTCTTTGACGCCGTCTTCGAACATCGTCATACAGAAGGGACAAGCCACAGCGATTGTGGAAGGATCGGTTTTCAGCGCTTCTTGGGTGCGCTCCAGGTAGATGCGCTTGCCTTCCAGTTCTTCCAGCCACATGCGGCCTCCACCGGCGCCGCAGCAGAAGCTTTTACTGCCGTGACGATCCATTTCCATGGGAGCGGAACCGGAAGCGGCCTCCAGAATGCTGCGCGGCGCATCGTAAATTTCGTTATAGCGGCCGAGGTAGCAGGAATCGTGGTAGACAGTGCGGCCGTTCAGTTTTTGGGTAAGTTTGATTTTCCCCTGCTGAATGAACTGCTGAATCAATTCCGAATGATGAATCACCTCAAAATCGGCGCCATACTGTTTGTAATCGTTTTTCAAAGTGCTGTAGCCGTGCGGACAACAGGTGACGATGCGTCGAATGCCGTATTTATTGAACATATTGACATTGTCGGTCGCCATTTTTTCGAAAACATATTCGTTGCCCAAGCGGCGCAGCGAATCGCCGCAGCACTTTTCTTCATTCCCCAGGATGCCCCAGGTCACGCCCGCCGCATTCAAAATGCGAGCCATAGCGACGGAAATCAAGCGGCTGCGCGAGTCGAACGAACCCGAGCATCCGACATAGAACAAGTAGTCGATCTCTTTTCCCTGCTCAACAAGATCCTGGACCAAGGGAATATCCAAATCCTGCGTCCATTTGGCGCGATCGGTCGGAGCAATGCCCCAAGGATTAAAGCGTTGTTCGCTGTTTTCGAAGAAGGTCAACAATTCATCGGGGAATTTGGACTTCTCCATGATCAGATGACGGCGCATATCCACGATTTTCGGTACATGCTCAATGAACACAGGACATTCCACCATACAAGCGCCGCACGTTGTGCACGCCCACAAGGCCTCTTCAGCGACGCTGTTCTCGCGATCACCGCCGATCAAGGGAACGCGCATTTCTGCATCGTCCTGCGCGGGCGCCAGGGTGTCGAAGCGGCGGGTTTTCAATAAATCGCCTCCGTTTTCGAACAAATTGTATTTCCCTTGATGAATCAACTCTTTGGGATTCAAGAGTTTGCCCGTGGCGTTGGCCGGGCAGGCGGCCTGACAGCGCCCGCATTCCGTACAGGACATAAAATCCAAAAGTCCTTTCCACGTAAACTGCGTGATTTTCGAATGTCCGAAATCCTCTCCACGCTCAAACGTCAATCGCGGGACGGTATTGGCGAATTCGAAGGAGCGGAAAAAACAGTTGGGAATCGCGGTCAAGACGTGCAAGTGTTTGCTGTAAGGAAGATAATTCAAAAACACAAGCAGCACAATCGCGTGAACCCACCAAGAAAAATTCGTCCAAAAATGAACGCCGCCCTCCGAAGCGCCGGAAAAGATCCCTGCGACTACGCCCGAAACCGGCATCCAGTTCGCCCAATCGGTCTCTTCGAGGGCTATCTCGCCCGCATGATATCCAAAATACGCAATCATCAGCACGGCGATCAGGGATAAGATAAAGAAAGCGTCGAAATTGAACTCAATATGCGCAGGACGGAAAAAGACGCGGCGCACGACGGCCACAACAACGCAGACCAAAACGATCAGCGACATTATGCCGGTGAGAAACAGCAGAGGCCCATAGATATAAGTCCCCAAAAAGGCGAATGAAAACTGGGGAAACAAACCCGCAATCATAAATTCGGAGTTCATCAACAACAGCGTCATGAATCCCCAAAAGATGAGAAAATGGTTGAATCCATAAGGGGTTTGAATGACTCGCAACTGACCGAACGCATAGGTCAGCATGTTTTTCAAGCGTTCCGTCAGACAATCAAAACGATTATCCCAACGCCCCAGGCACAAAAGCGCCAGGAGACGAAAGGCGTTGCGGCAAAAAAAGCCGATGGCGAATAGAAACAAAATGACATAGATGATTCGACCCGCAGTCATTTACAATTCTCCCATTTAAACAGCGGCCAGAGCTTGCCCGGTCGCTTCTTTCTGCTTCCTTACTTGTTCGATCACAGCCGGAATGATATCGAATAAATCGCCCACGATGCCCAAATGAGCCACGTCAAAAATGGGGGCGTTTTTATCTTTATTGATGGCAATGATGAATTCGGACGTCTGCATCCCCACTAAATGCTGAATCGCTCCGGAAATGCCGCATGCGATATACAATTTGGGAGAAACCGTTTTGCCGGTCTGCCCGACCTGATGAGCATGCGGCATCCAGCCGGCGTCCACCGCGCTGCGTGAACTTCCCACTTCCGCGCCCAACAAACCCGCCAATTCTCGAAGTAAATTGAAATTTTCCGGACCCATCATGCCTCGACCGCCGCTGACGATAATCCGCGCCCCCGCCAAATTGACAGTGCTGTCCGACTTCAGGGGAACGATTTCCAGAATTTTGGTCGCGATGAGTTCTTCACTCAGATCAAAGGGCTCTTGGACGATTTCGCCGGTCTGGCCTTCTTGAAATTCGGGCTTTGCCATCACGTGCGGACGAACGGTGGACATCTGCGGACGCGCCGTCTCCGTCAAAATCGTAGCCATGATGTTTCCGCCGAATGCGGGGCGGGTCTGCTCCAGAAGCCGGTCCTCCATGCTGATGGAAAGGCCGGTGCAGTCCGCCGTCAAGCCGGTTTTCAGATGAGTAGCCACAGCGCCGGCCAAATCGCGCCCCTGCCCGGTGGCGCCCACCAGAACAATCTCCGGCTTGTATTTATTAATCATATTCAAGCATCCATGAAGATAGGGCTGGGTTCGATAATATTTCAGAACCGGATCGTCGACCACATAGACTTTGTCTGCGCCGTATCCAAACGCTTCCTGAATCAAGGGGTTGACGTTATCTCCCAGCAGCAGAGCGGCCAACTCCACATTCAGGGCCTGCGCCAATTTCCGCCCCTCGCCCAGCAGTTCCCAGGACACGGAATGAGCGACGCCTTCATGCTGCTCGACAAAAACCCAAACGCCTCCATCCCAGCCGGCGATCGCTTTTTGAGGAATTTTGACGGCCGCAGCGACTTCCTTCTTGCCATATTCTTCCAGTATTTTTTGTTCATCCGGCGTATAAAACATCTCCAGGGCGCCGGCCGGGCAGACTTTCACGCATCGTTTACAACCGTTGCATTTCGCCAGATGAATAACCGGCTCGCCGTTGTCGTTCAATTCGATTGCGCCTGTATTACAGGCGGCCATGCACGTATCACCGCAGGCGATACACTTTCCTTCGATATATCGGGCTTTGCCTCGAGGTTTTCTTGGACGTTTTGCATCCGCCATGACTCTTATCCTCGTTTATTTTTCTATAGTATTTAGTATTTAGAAAGTATTTAGATTGCTGTTTCGTTTACGCTTTCTTGACGATAAACGGAGGGGATACAAACAACAACGATATCTAATCGACGGTCAGAATATCCCATTCGTTTAATTTATCCATCATCATTTGCACGGCTTCGTCTTTTTTGTCGCCTTCGCCGTCGATGATCTCGCCTTTTTCTCGTTGAGGGGCAAAAATCTTGCGAACATGCGTGGGAGAGCCGTTCAAACCGATGACTTTCTTTTCCAATTTCATCACGTCGTTGGACCAGATCGGAAGAACGGCGTCTTCCGCTTCCAGACGAGCCGGGACGGTTGGATAGCGAGGATTGTTGATCTCTCGAACCACCGTGACGAGCGCCGGCAGAGAGGATTCGACGATCTCGTACCGGTGCTCCAATTTGCGGCGCACTTTGATTTTTTTGGCTTCCCGGTTGATCTCCATAATCGTATCGACCAGCGTCAGTTGAGAGAAATCCAGACGGCATGCGATGCCGGGGCCGACCTGCGCCGTATCGCCGTCGATCGTCTGCATGCCGCAAAACACCAGATCCACCGGGGGCCCCTCTTCGCCAATCCTGCGGATGGCTTCGGCCAAGACTTGACTGGTGGCCAACGTATCCGCCCCGCCGAAAGCCCGATCGCTCATCAAAACCGCTCGATCGGCGCCTAAGGACAACGCCCGGCGCAAAACGCGTTCGGCAGTCGGCGGCCCCATCGATAAAGCCGTCACCTGACAGCTATAGCGATCCTTTAGGCGGAGCGCTTCTTCCAACGCATGAGTGTCAAAGGGATTGGTAATAAATGGAATCCCTTCTCGTACAAGAGTGTTTGTCTCCGGATCGATCTTCACCAGCGTCGTGTCCGGGACCATTTTGACACAGACAACGATATGCATTCATTTACTCCTTATCCGATTGAGGATGGATGAACTCATCCGATAGAAGTTATCCCCAATTTCGCATTAACGATTGATTTTTCAATCGTGCGGTTCTAAGGCAAGCTGACGTTTTCTCGATGATTAGGAGAGCAATGGAGCAATATCTTAATCTTCGATTTTATAAGAGTGAAAGACAGCCCAAACATGCCATGGATCAAGCAGCAATTTTTTACGCCGTTTTCACAAGCTGCACCTCATTGATGAACCGCGCAATATTACTCTAATTCCTAATGTAACGTGCTGTCTTCAAAAACGGAAGATCAAGAGAACTCTCATCCTAGAAATTCTATAGAGTATTTTCATGAATCCCTGTTTGAATAAATTGAATTTTCCCTTAATAAATCATCACATAAAATAAAACCGGCTTCCGACAAAGCGATATGCATGGGATAGGAGGCATTGCAGCCGGGAACGATAGAATCCGCGCTCCATTTCTTATATTGAAAATGCAAATTGAGCTTGCAGCCATGAAAGGAAGGCTGTAATTGCAGAAA
>JAFGTC010000283.1 GCA_016934335.1 Candidatus Omnitrophota bacterium
ATGGCCGGGCCTCCCTGTCCGCGGTCGCCGCGGCCGAATCCACGCCCCTGCCATGGCTGATCCGCCTGCGGGCCGCGCCCTTCTCGAGGTCCGCGCCTCAAGTCGGATCTATTACTTTTCTGTTCTTCTGTTAAAACTTTATCGATCTTTTCTCGCAAAGATTCTCGACATTTTTGAATCTGCTTATGCAGTTCCTCGATATCGTTCATGCTGCTTGTCATGATATCTTCAATCTGCTTCTGCTGTTCGTCGTTCAAATCGAAGCGCTTCGTCATGCGCTCGACTTGAGTTTCGATCTGTTTTTCGATCTTCGCCGCCGCATCGTTATCTTCCTGAGCCCATGTCTGAGGCGCCGCCATCAAGACTCCAAGCAAGCCGGCGATTAATAATGTGGCATTTCGCATCGTTCTCATTCTTCTAGATCCTTTCTTGTTGTAATGATCGCCTATCAAGACGATTTATTTTTGAATTCACCCCATACAACGAAAGAATCACGCGATTTATTGAGCACCCCCCCCAATAATTTTTGAGCCGCATAAAAGCAAGATCGAATCCATGAATCCTTTAAAACGCCATTCCGCCCTCCCCATGCTTGGAGAGGGCGGATGCAGGATCGTTTCTGTACAAGTGATTTTAAAGATTATTTCACCGATTACCGTATAAAACGTCCGGGGCGTTGATCCTTTCGTTCGGGATCGTAGTCGGGATTGGGATACGGCATTTGCGCCTGGACTTCCTGACGCCAGGATTTGAGACAATCATGCAGTTCCTTGGTCTTCTCGGGCATTGTTTCAGCGAGATCGTTCGTTTCGCCGATATCGTCTTTGAGATTGTATAATTCCAACTTTCCATCTTCAAAGAATTCGATCAGTTTAAAATCGCGCCGCCGGATGGCGCCATAGGGTTTGGCGCCGCCGGGATGATAATGAGGATAATGCCAAAAGATGGAGTCGCGATCCAAGGTCGATTCGGGATTTTTCAATAGTGGAACCAGGCTTTTCCCATCCAATGTTTGTTTGGGATCGGCCTGTGCGCCGGCGGCTTCAACAATGGTGGGATAGAAATCAACGCTGATCACCGGCTCGCTGCAGACGCTTCCCGGCTTCACAACGCCCGGCCAGCGAACGATGAGAGGCTCGCGAACGCCTCCCTCGTAGGCGGATCCCTTCCCCGCTCGAAGCGGCTCGTTGCCGGTGACGGGCATCAATCCGCCGTTATCGCCGGTGAACAGAATCAGCGTATTATCCGCCAGTCCCAGCTCATCCAACTGAGCGAGAATTTTGCCGACGGCTTCATCGGTGCTGTGAATCATGGCGGCGTATTTGGGATTTTTCTGGCTGCCCTGTTTTTCTTTTTTCTCGTAGTATTCGATCAGTTCTTGTTTGGCCTGAAGAGGGGTGTGGACTTCGTAGAAAGGCAGGTAAAGGAAAAAGGAATTCTCGCGATTGTCGGCGATAAATTTGTTCGCTTCGCGCGCCAGGCGATCGGGCATGTATTCGCCTTCCGGGCCGTCCTTGAGAATGGGGATGCGATGCGGGCTGAAATAACTGGGAGGCTGCCCGCGATGATCGCCGCCGACGTTCAAGTCAAATCCCTGTTTATCCGGATAGAAAGGATCGCCGCCAAGATGCCATTTGCCCATGCTGGCGCTGGTATAGCCGGCCGGCTTCAGCGCTTCCGCAATGGTGATTTCTTCGAGCGGCAATTGATAATTGAACTCGGGAACCCGCAAGGGAGCGAACGGCCTGTTATGCCCCGGAATCCAATCCGTAATATGCACGCGCCCCGGATATTTGCCGGAGATGATGCTGGCGCGCGTCGGCGAACAGACCGTGCAGGCGGCGTAGGCGTCCGTGAAGCGCATTCCCTGCGACGCGAGACGATCGATGTTGGGGGTTTCATAGTATCGACTGCCATAACACCCCAAATCGGTCCAGCCGAGATCATCCACTAAAAAGAGGATGACATTGAGAGGCTTCCGATCTGCACAGGCGGTTCGATTCAATCCCATCCAGGCGGCCGCCGCGCCCATGACGGTTTGGCTTGTCTTTTTCATAAATCGACGCCGGTTCAATCCCCGATCTGTTGTCATGATTATTCTCCCGATTCAAGTTTTGATGGATTTCATCTTAAAACATGTCGGGCTGAATGTCATCCTCGCTAAAAAAGCAGCTGCTTTATTTTGATGGAAAGCACAATCACAATCTAACCTGCGGAATGCACTTTTCAACTCGATTCAAATCGTGTATAAAAGGCGAATTTTTAATATTTTTTGATTCCGTCAAACAGGGAGGCCAAACCATGGACGCAGAACAAGCCTTGCAGCGCCTGAAAGAGGGAAATCAGCGATTCGCATCCGGGCGGCGCACTTATCCCCGTCAAGACTTGCAGCGGATGCGGGATATTGAGCAAAAGCAAAACCCGTATGCCACTCTTTTGAGTTGTTCGGATTCTCGCGTGCCTCCGGAGCATCTCTTCGATGCGGGATTGGGAGATTTATTTGTCGTGCGCGTTGCGGGGAATGTGTTCGACGACATCGCATTCGGAGCGATTGAATTCGGCGTGGAATACATAGAGACTCCATTGTTGGTCGTGTTGGGACACACGAACTGCGGGGCGATTTCCGCCGCCGTCCGCGAACAGGACGCGCATAGTTATGTATCCGATTTGCTCGAGAAAGTGAACCACGCCATCGAAGAAGCAAAACAGAAACATCCCGAATTGAATCTAGCGCAATTGATCGACGCTGCCATCCGCTACAATGTTCTGCGCTCGATGGAAGATTTGGTGCGGCAAAGCCCGCTCATTCGCCGCCGGGTCGAAAACCGGCGACTGAGCATCATGGGGGCCGTCTATCACATCGAGAACGGCGCCGTGGAATGGCTGGGAAAGCATCCCCGGCAAGAGGAATTTCTCATGGAATAGAAATTCTCCTATTGCAGTCCAGGCGTTTTTCCTGCGTCGATGCACTCCCAGAATCGATCCTGCACGCGATCGTAAATCCCATAAAGCCCGCGGGCGTCGGCGTCGCGGTCGATGGAGATATTAACATCCGGCTCGGGAATGGTTCTTTCGGCGAGGATCCGATCGGCATAGCGGCGAATCACGCGGCTGTTGGGACGATCAGTTCCATCGGGATTGATGATTCCATAATCGGAGCGCTCATTATATCGATAGCCGCCGGGATGCCACCACCAGACGACGCCGTTGGAATAGGATTGCAGAACCATGCGGTAAAAATCTTCGAAAAAGCGGCCTTGATACTTCAATTTTTCCGGATCGGTTTGCATGGTTTGCGAGTTCCAGGCGTGAACGCCGGCCTCCGTCCACAGCACAGGTTTGCCGGGCGCGCAATACCGGGCGTAGGCGACAGTAAAGACGCCGGGCTTAACCCGCTCCCAGTCGCCGATGCGCCCATAGCCTTCAGGGCTCATGAAGTCCATGCAATCGGCTACGCTTTTAAAGTCATAAGGCATTTTCTGATCGCCCCGATAGGTGGGATCGCCGGTCACAGTCATGCGAAAACTGATTAAATGATGGGGATCGATGGAAAGAATTTGTTCTTTGGCGTCCTGATAATGGTGATGGATGAGTTGGTCGACAAAATGGCGATAATCAGCCGTCATTTTGCGATGCGGTCCATCCTGCCCAAGATGCCGAGCGTTCGGCGTTGTGATTTGATCGTCATATCGAGGCGCCGAAACGCCCCAACTTTTTTCCGCCTGATCCACGGAGCCGTATTTTTCCAGAATCCATTCGCGCCATTGCGGATCGTAGGCGCGGCGCTGCTGCTCATTGCCGAAAAACGGCTCCCAGGCTATATCGTAGGCATAGATCGAATCCCATTCCCACAAGCGATGCGACTGTATAATCTCTTTCCATTGATTCCAATCGAAGTGCATGGGCGTCCCCGGGCGGATGGAAAGATTCACTTTTAAGCCCAGGTTTTCGCATCGGCAGAGAATGTCGAACAGGTTCCTCGATGGAATCGAGTTGTGATAAATGAAGATGGATATGGAATTCAAGCCTAAATCCTTGCATCGCTCCAAATCGCGTTGAACAAACTCGGGATCATACGCGCGCTTTCCCATCCAGTATTCAAAATAAGGTTGATCTTCAATGGCGATTCCGGTGGACGGCATGTAATTGACGCCGTGGACATACCATTTTTTCTTTTTCAGCCAAAAATCTCCCCGATCCGCCGTGATATAGTTGCGCTGGGAATCCGGTTTAGGCTCGAAGAAAGTAAGATCGCATTCGATTCGATCCACAACTTTGGAAACTTCCCGATTCGATTTTTCTTGAAAAACCGTTGTCACTTTCATCAACGTCTGTTCGCCGGGACGGGGCATGAACGATTGGCTGATCGGCGCCTCGCAGGAAAATTCAGTAATTTCTCCGGGAGGGAGCGTGAGTTCCTTTTCAGAAGTCAGAATCGATTGGCCCGGATCGTCCTGCGCGAAGAGATCGTACTTGATCATGAAGCCGGTCCGGGGCGTCGCCGAGAAGTTAACGGCCTTCAAACCGAAGACCACCGGTTCGCCCGGACGATAGGCGAAAAACTCGGCGCCGGCTTCGAGAAGATAGACCTGCGTGGACATTCGCTCGACAACGTCGGCCAGCAGATTTTGAACCGCAGGCTGCCTATACCAATCAAGATTTTCGATGGAGAAATAGGTTCTCACGCTGCCGCGCATGGGGCCTTCCGCATTGATAACCATCCCCGCCGGGGCGCCCCGCCATTCTCCGTTAGAGCCAAAAGCCTCCAGCAGCGGAATCCAGCGCCATTCCCGATCTTTATTGAATCCCTTGCCCTTCGGGCGCGGATGATGGGCTTTTATATCTCTGGGGATGGAAAAAACTTCCTGAGAAGGCGAACTCGTTTCAAAAGGAACAACGGTTTGGCTGCGTTCGATGTTCGCTACATCGGTCAGAGGATAGAATTTATAGGCAGGGCAAAGCCCTTCGATCCGGGGAATATTTCCCCACTCGTCAGGCCGCTCGCCCAGGGGATTGGGCGCAGTTCCCAGATCATCGATGCAATATTCGTATTTTCCGCCGCGCGGGCCGGTATGCGTCCAGGCTGCGCCGATTCGCATGTATTCTATATTTTCGGGATTCAGTCGATCGCCGACGCCTCCCCGCGTTTTCACCGATTCCCAAAACTGAAAATCGCCTGGAGTGAGGACAATGCGCGTCCATTCGCCGGCAACGGGGAAAACGGCGATCCAGCGCGAACCGTCTTTTTCCGTGCACTCCAGACTCAACGTGCGCGTTTCTCCATAACCTTTGGCATAGAAGCAGATCAGAGAATGGCCTTGGGGAAACGGGTTCTGCAATGCCGGCGTCGACAAGGTATCCCATCCCGCCATATTTTCGACGCTCACATGCAAGGCTTTCCCGGTCACGCCGGCG
>JAFGTC010000284.1 GCA_016934335.1 Candidatus Omnitrophota bacterium
CACCCCAATTTCTCAGTGATGTTTGACACCTGCCATGCCTACATGTGCGCCGTCGAAGGGGCGCGCCAGAAAGGCGCCGTTGAAACCCTCCCCGGCGGTGTGGCCGAATTCGCCCGCATGCTGAAAGGGCATATCGGGCATATTCATCTGATCGATTCGGACGGCACTCTGCACGGTAACGAAACCAGCACCCACCGCCCCTTCGGCGAGGGCCGGATCGACTTTGACGAAGCGATTTCCGCCATTGTCAACGACGCCGAATTCACCGGCAAATGGTGGACCATCGATCTGTGCTTCTGGCCGGAAGCGTGGGAAGTTACGCGCAACGCCAAGGAATTTCTCAAGCCCTATATGGAAAAATACGGCTGAGATGTTCCTGAAAGTGAATTCGATATAAACGAAGAATTCCCTCTTCCAAACGGGGAAGAGGATTCAGGCGAGGTCGCGAACGCTCCTAATCTCCTGCAGAAACAGACCGTCGAGCGATAAATGCCTCGCCCCATACGAACACTAAATCAAAGGGAGAATTAACCATGGCTACAATGGCCGCTCAAGTTTTTTATGAACCCGAAAAAATGGAAATGAAAAGCGTGGATATTCCCGTCCCCAGCGCGGAGCAAATTTTAGTCCGCGTGAAAGCCTGCGGAATCTGCGGATCGGATGTGGCGTATTATTATGGCCAGAGTTCGCTGGAGACGTCGGATGGCAAGGGGCCGCTGATTCTCGGCCATGAATTTACCGGCGAAGTCGTCGAGGTTGGCGCCATCCCTGAAAAATTGGGATTATTCAACAAGGGCGATCGAGTGGTTCTCGATCCGGTTCAGTATTGCAACGCCTGTGAAGTATGCAAACGCGCCATGCCGAATCTCTGTGAGAAGAAATCCGTTCTCGGCGTCTCCGTCAACGGCGGGTTTGCGGAATATTGTCTTTCGCATTACACGGGCGTGCACAAAATTCCCGAAGGCGTCAGCTACGAAGAAGCGGCTCTGACCGAACCGCTCGCCTGCGCCACCTACGGCGTTTCGAAAATGGATATAAAACTCGGCGATTTCGCCATCGTATTCGGCGCGGGCGCCATCGGGGCCATGATGATGCAATTGGCCAAATCAAGCGGCGCCGGCAAAGTTCTGGCTGTCGATACTGTGGATTATCGTCTGGATATCGCCAAAAAAGTGGGCGTGGATTATGTTTTCAACACCGTCAAGCAGGATTCGCCCTACTACACAGCCGATTTGAAGAAAACCGTCGAAGAATTGACCGATGGAAAATTCGCCGACGCCTGCATCTGCGCCACCGGCGCCGTTCCCGCTTTGGAGCAGGCCTTTGACGTGACCGGCCGCCGGGCCCGCATCGTCTACTTCGGGCTTCCCGCCGATGACGCCGTCATTCGGATTCCGGCTTTGCAGACCATTTTCTGGGATAAGACCATCCGCTTCTCCTGGCTGGCCCCCTACACCTGGCCGACGGCTTTGCAGGCCATCGCCAATAAACTGGTGAACCTGGATTACATCCGATCGCACGATTTGGCTCTCGAAAATCTGATCGAAGGCATTGCCAAAGTCCGCGACCAAAGAGACGAACCGATGAAAGTCGTCATTAAGCCGTAGCGGCATTTCATCGAAATCAAGCGGCATCATAACGCAAATCGCAAGACGCCCCTGGGATTCAATCTCGGGGGCGTTTTTGTGATTAAATGGGGAAAGAAAATGTGAAATAAACATCTTGTGCAACTTTTTCTCTGCGAACGCGTATTACGGGATGACTATGGAAAATACGAAAAGAGCGGCCAACGTCATAAACTCGACGGAATCCATCCAGGCGGAATGCGCCGAAGAGCCTTCGCTGAATGCTCGGATTGCCGGAGGAGACGAACAGGCGTTGGCGCTGGTCGTCGGCCGTTATTCCGCCCCTGTCTTTCGCTTTTTGGCGAGGATGGTCGGGTCAGACGAAGAAGCGCAGGATTTGACGCAGGAAACCTTTTATTCATTTTATCTTCATCGAGAGAAACTGCGTCTCGACGTGGATATTCATCCGTATTTGTTTACGATCGCCCGGCGCAAAGCCATTTCTCATCTGCGCTGGCGCAAAGTGAGATCAATCCTGACGCCGTTCACGCCCGAACATGAGAATACATTCGAGAACCAAAGGCGCTCTCCCGCTGACCGCCTGCTCCAAAAGCGAACAGAAGCCGAAGTGCAGAATGCGTTGAATCGGATTCATCCGGAAAAACGAACCGTTCTGATATTGCGGTTTTTTGAGGAGCAATCCTACAGCGATATCGCCCGGATCATGAACAAGCCGTTGGGGACGGTGAAATCGCTGGCGTATCGCGGCGAACGCGAGTTGCGCAGCCGTCTTGCTCATTGTTTAGAGCGGGAAGAAGGTGAACGATGAAGACAAACAACGATCACAAGCGTGAAATGTTGCTGCGATATATGGAAGAACGCGAACTGGGGCGCATTGAACTCTCGGATGAAGAGCGGCGCGTCGTGGAAGATTGGTTGAGCGGCGATGAAAAAGCGAGCCGGGAGGCGGAAGAGATCGCCGAGCATCTTCGAAGGCTGCATAACCTCCCCCGGCCGGCTGTTCCGCCGGATCTCGCCGCTCGGTGTTTGACCTTTCTGCAAGAGAAGCGCCAATCCCCGCGATTTCGATTTCATTATTCTTGGGCGTGGTCGGGCGCCGTCGTCATATTGTTGGTTTTTTACATCGGTCTTTGGATGGATCAGCAGGCGCCGCAGGTGAATGATCCGCCGTTTTTACAATTAGTGCATGCTCAATCTTATCTCATCGACAAACTGGAAAACGATTTGGCCAGTCGTTATCAGGAAAGCGGGATGACCGAAGAAAATCCATGGCGTCTGCCTATCCAGAACTTGAAAACAACCAGCAAGGCGATTTTCGCTGCGTATCAAAGCCATGCCGGCGATCCGGTCGTCGAACGCGGATTATCCATCGCCCTCGCTCAGAATATAAATTTATTGAAATCCTTATGCGATTACATCGAAGCCCATGATTCCATCCCCGATCAGGATGTTGAACTGATCGATACAACACAGGAACGGCTCGATAACGCCATTTAAAAATTCACTTTCCACCCCGGGGAAGAAATTGAATCAATACCGATGAATGGAAGGAAAAACGCTCATGAAGAAAATGATTAAGTCCATGTTTTTTGTATTATTGATCAGTTTAGTCGCCTGGCCTATAACATCTGCGGCGCAAACGAATCCGCCGGAAGAGATGGCTCAATTTGCTGAATCCATGGCGAAGCAGGCGGAAGAAATGGCCAAAAATGTACAATCTCAGCAGAAAGATTGGCAGAATCAGTTGAAGGAAATGGAATCGCATATCCACAAGATGATGCCCCAGATCGAACATAATGTTCAAAAATCGCTGGCGATGATGCAGAATCAATTGGAACTCAACCTTCAACTCCCCGATCTGCCCGATCTGCCCGCCCTTCCCGACATGTCCAATATGACTCATTTTTCGAGGATCGGAGAGAATTTTCACGGCGAGATTGTCAGCGATGAGATCGAAAAAACGTTTGGCGTCGCCGAAGGTACTCCCGTGAAGGTCGATGCGAATTTTAGCTCCATCCGCATCCTTCCCGGCGAAAATCCATCGCAGATCAGAGTCCATATCACCCGGAAAACCGGCGCCGAAACCAAGGCGATTGCAGAGAAACTGCTTCAGAACTTCGCTGCGACCGCTGAAATGACCGATGAAGGGGTGGAAGTCAAAATTTCGTTTAAAGAAAAGAAGGAAGAAAACAAGATCGAACAGAAAAACACCATGATGCAATGCGATGTGGAAATTCTGGCGCCGCCGCAAACCCCTGTGAAAGTGCGCAATTCGTTTGGCGATGTGACTATTCAAAATATGCAAAGCGAAATTAAAACGGAAAATCGATTTGGAAAAACGTTGATCAGCGGCGCGAAAGGAAAACTTGAAGCGTCTGCCGAGTATGGTCAATTAGCGATTCAGAGCCACGAGGGCCCGGTTCAGGCGCAGGGAAAATTCGGCGATGTGCTCGTGGATAAAACAAACGGCGACGTTATTCTCGGCGTCCAATACGGCAAAGCCAAAGTCTCGACGGATTTGAAAGAAGCTAAGATTGAAGGGACATGTTCATTCGGGAAATGTATGATCAATCTTCCCCGGGATTATTCGGGTAAGATTGAAGCCGTCGCGTCCTTCAGCAGCATCCAAGCGCCCGACGGGCTTCTTAAAAAGAAAGAAATGTTCAAAGAAGCCGTCGAAGATGCAATCGGCGACGGGAAGGGGCGCATCCAGATCAAGAGCAGCTATTCTCCGGTTGAAATCACGGTAGGGAAAAATATTTTCGAAAAAGCTGTCGAGTTTTCTCATACCGTTACAGGAGCGATAGACAAAGCAATGGGAAAAGATATGCCCAGCGTTCTTTGTAAAGGAATTGTTCTTGATGCCAATACCGGAAGCGCTATTCCTAACGCCCGCATCGAAGCTTATTATCACAACCAGCCCTCGTATGCTGATTGTTCGACGAATGAAGCCGGCGAATATCGACTGAAAGTCTTCAGCGAAGAACATAATCTCAAGGCATCCGCGCCGGGTTACAAAGAGAAGCTCCGGATGGTCGATACGGGATTTCTGCAGCGTAGGAAAGAGATTAACGTCAATTTCCTGCTTGAACCTAAATAAAGAAAAATCAAGCAACAAGACGGATTGATAGGCGGATGATCTCCAGGGATTGTCCGCCCGTTTTTATGAAGCCGCCTCAAAATGCGTCTCAAGATTCAGAATCGTGATTCTGGTCTCGAGACTGTCGCTTTGACCACCATAAGAGGCCTAGGATGTCGGTTGCTGCGAATACCACGCATACAAGGATAAGCCAGATGTTGGTGAATCCCCAAAATTTATAAGCTAACAGGACATACACGACGGCGTAAAAGATGACGGCGATCGCTGAACAGTATATCCATTCTTTCACATTGAATTGAATGGGTTTTGGATTCATTTTTGACATGATTCTTGATGATCGCTATGAATATTATGTGGAGAATGATTTCCTTGACCGAAAGCGTCAAGGAAATTCTCTTTTTCTACTATTTTATATAATCTAAACTGCGCAATTGCTCCAATAAGGATTCGGGCATGGCCGTGGAATCTTCAGGCATTGCGGGAGGATCTCCATAACTATCAATATATTTGGGCGCATGATTTTCTCGATATTCTTCCGTAATGGCTTCCGAAATAATTCGGCCTGGCAATTCGCGACTGATGGGTAAATCCAGCAGGTAGAGCATGGTCGGCGCCAAGTCGAGCAAGTCGGCTTTTTCAATGGCGCCTCCAGATCGAATGGAAGGGCCATGCATGAGGATGATCCCTTTTGGATCGTGCGTTCCAGAAAATGTGCGGTCAAAAAAGAAACGGCGGGTTGGGTAGGATTTTCCTTCAATCTCAATCGTCGGATTGGTTAAAATAGGGGATTCTTCGTGCCAGCTCAAAGAAAAGTTGGTCCGGAGAACAATTTGTTTCTCTACTTGAATCTCGACTCGGAAGACATCTTCTTTGTCTTCGCTGAATTGTATCGATTGCAAGGCTTCTTCCAGCGTCTTAACTAGTTGAGGATCGTCGATTACGGGTTCGATGATCACCTGCCGCTGGATGGTATAATGATGAACAATTCGCTCAACATCCAGAACTTGAAGAAGCTGAGAAGCATCCAGGAAAAATTGCCGGGGTGCGTTTGGATCCGCTTTGAATCCATGGTCGGATAGCAGCAGAACATTACAATCGAGAGGCATAACGCTCAAAATCCGGCCGAATTCTTCATCGGCTCGCCGATAATAATCGCGTATGGCATCTTTTTTCGGATGATCTGCAGGAATTTGAAACTCGGGAAATGAATCGGGCGCCATGTAATGCCAATACCGATGGGCGATCTTATCCGAACCGTATAATGTAAATGTCGCAACATCAGGCCGATAAAGCTTTAACAATGCGATAAACAAATCCGCGCGCATTCGCATTTCAGAAAGCAGTTTGGCCGCTAAGCGGTCTTCTTCGGAAAATCCGCGCCGATCCCGCCAATAAAATCGCGCCATCTCTTCGGCGCCACGCCAGCGCGCGCCTTTTTGAATGCATTGCCATAAACCCTGAATCGGATGAACTTCACCGCCGTAACGACTCTGTTCTAAATATAGTTCTTGAATGCAAGCATAATCGAACGGCCGGGCTTCGGGCGAATGAGCCATCCAACTGGGAATGATAAAAGCAAAGGGATCGCGAGGCGGCCAGGTTACAAGCCAAGAAAATAGGCCGACTTGCAGCCCGTGGCGATGAGCGATATCCCAGACGCGGTTGACATGTAAATCGGCGCGCGTGCAAAAATACCCGTTGATGCCGTGACGATCCGAAGGCATTCCCGTGGCGATGGATGTCCAAAGATTGGGGGATTCCATGGGATCGAGGCTTTCGAGAACGCCTTTCGAACCGCTCTCGATCAATCGCTGAATAACGGGCAATTCATTCGATTGCATCATGGGATTTATTAAGTTCCACGTCGCCCCGTCCAATCCAAGAACAAGCAATCGGGGTGTTTCCGAGGGGAGGCGTTTTTGGTTCAAACTTCCGGAGACGATCCAATAAGAAGATAAAATGATAAGCCCCAGAAGTGAAAAAAACAGAAAAAATTTTCCTTCCAGCAGCCGGGAAATCTTTGGGGAAAGCGGTGGAAATTTATGCCTTCCCACTTGCAAAATGATCAGAACAAAAACCCAAATGCATGCGAAAGGCGCTCCTATTGCGAGCAGAGGCCAAAACGAGAAAGAATCGAAAAAAGTAGGGTTGTTTACGAAAACGCCCAGGCCTATTCCACATAGAGTATAAAGGAAAAAGATTGGAGTGAATCGATTTAAGTATTTCATTTTCATTATGTTAATTATTGCCATACATCACGGCCAGGATAAAAATTTCCGTTTATTAAATAGGGTTATTTGATATTTAATAGCAGAATATTTCTAAGCAGATTTGGAAAAATTTCATATATTTAATACATTTGTTCTGCCTTCATAATACCTTGAATCATTATGAAAGGAAGAATTATTTCAGACAAACTTGAATTTTTGTTTCTTGTTATGGAATACGATTGATTCTTTCATCATGTTCTTGTCATTGAGCATCCGAAGCAATATTTTGCGATTATTGCAACATTTATTTACTAATTATAGCCTTTTATTCGAAAAATAATTTTGGGTTCTTTGGAAATCTATTCGCATTTCGCTCTTGCGATTGATTTTTAATTTTATTGTTTTGAGTGGTTTACGTTGGTTTTGCCGGAATAGGCGGACTCTCGATATCCAGATTGGGGCGGGAGTATTGCCAAAGTCACGGTGAATCGCATATAATAAGAGAAGGATTTTAGATAAGATGCTTTCTTAATTGCGCCTATTTTGCTTTGCTCATGCTGCGCCGAAACATAAATGATCCGGTTTGGATCGATTAAATAAACGGCTGATCTTGTAAAAGAGAAAAGATAATGACTTCGGCAAAACGTGCAAAATCGAAGCAAGTTCCTGTTAAGAAAAGTAGCAAAGAATCTCATTCAAGAGTGGTAACTAGTCGTTCTACCGCGAAAAAAAATGCTGCGAAATCCGCTACAAAGAAGACAACCGTGAAAACAGAGGAAAAAAAGAAAAAAACAACGAGCAAATCCCACCCGACTCCATCCACGAAAGGTTCATCCGCCAAAAAAACAATCGTCGATGCCAAAAAGAAAGATTCTGAGGCTGTTAAAAAAGTCAAGAAGTCAGCGACATCAGAAAAAAAAACAACTGCTAAGAAGAAGACCGTCCAAATAAAAAAATCTCCAGTAGCAAAATCAAGTAAAGCCAAAGCTGCCAGTAAGAAATCGTCCATTCCGAAAAGCAATAAAACTGTCCAAAAATCTGTCACTAAGAGCAAATCCAGCGGCAGGAAAAAGAGCACCAAAAGAAATAGCGCAAAAATTTCGATTGAATTTCCGGCAACCACGTGGGGAGCGGACAGCGTTATCAGTTTCGAAGCGACGGAGCACTTTCCTCCTCCTGAATTGACAAGCATTGCTGGAGGCTTTGTTTTCCACGATGATAGCATCGTGCTTGCCAACATCCCGGGTCGAGGATGGGAGATCATCGGTGGACGGATCGATCTCGGAGAATCTCCGGAAGATACTTTTCGGAGGGAGACCATGAAACAAATCGGCGTCTCGCTGTCTCATGTTAAAATGTTGGGCTCTATTCGAATTGAACATACCGGCGCCGAACCTCCCAATTGCCCCTATCCGTTTCCTGTTGGTTATGGAGTTCAATTTATTGGAATTGTGGATGAACTTCTCCCTTTCAGCGGAAGCGATGAATCCCTCGGGCGATCGTTGATATCGTTTGAAGGCTTCAAAGAACATTACCACGATTGGAATGAGTTTAATGAAGCCATTTTCAATTACGCCTGCGACCTTTACAAAAAATGGCGTAAAAAATTAAAGATGTAATGGATCGCAGAATTCGCAGGATTTTTTCTTCGCCTCTTATCCCGGAAAAACAATATAGACATGCCTGGGAATCGTGATATACTTGGTTTTTGTAAAATTATTTTGCGCCGTTCCTAAAGCGCGGCGCCGTTTGCTGCGATTCCAGATAGCGGGGTGTTCTTATGGCTGAGGGTTTAACGCAGGAAGAAATTGATGCGTTGATGAAATTAGGATTGGGACAAAATGTGACGGTCGACGAGGATGACGGCGCTTCCGCCGCCGCTCCTGATCTTTCGAGAATAAAGTTGGAAAAACCGTCCGCCTCCCCTCTTTCCGCCCAAAAACGACCTCCTCGTAAAGTACTCGGTTCGCCAAGAAAACAAAATCAGGTTCATGTTCAGCCGGCGGTGTTTCAATCGTTCGATGAAGGAGAAGCCGTCAGCGATACAACCAATCTTGAAGTTATCCTCAATCTCAATCTTGAAATTCGCGTCGAATTAGGGAAAACCACGGCGACGGTTCGTGATGTGCTGGAGATGGGCCCCGGTTCGGTTCTCGAACTGCAGAAATTAAACGGTGAACCGGTCGATCTTTTGGTGAACCAAAAACCCTTCTCGAAGGGAGAAATGATTGTCATCGGTGAAAATTTCGGCGTACGCGTTACCGACATCCTCTCCGTGACGGAAATCATAGAAGCTCTGGGCGACCGCTGATTGATCCATGATTGATCCCTGTCAATCCAAGAAATCCATTCTTTCAGGTTTTTGGTAAAGAATCATTTTTGTTACAATGTTGGAGAGATTTATTTGAATAGACTTATACCGCTGGAGGCAGATTCATGAGTACCAAAAAAATTTTAATGCTGATTGGCGATTTTGTGGAAGATTATGAAGTGATGGTTCCGTTTCAAGCCTTGCAAATGGTCGGCTATACCGTGCATGCCGTCTGTCCCGACAAATCGGCGGGCGATGCCGTGCGCACGGCGGTTCATGATTTTGAGGGCGATCAGACTTACAGCGAAAAGCCGGGCCATAACTTTACCCTCAATGCGACTTTCAATGAAATCAATCCCCGCGATTAC